>JBLNAO010000019.1:0-10184 GCA_050259395.1 Chloroflexota bacterium | reverse complement strand
TGCCATTTTTTGACTCATTGACAAAAAATGCTCCTCTTGAAATTTCCTTTTCCCTTGCAAACTCAGATAACCAATCCGAGGCGCATTTCATCAAGCTGTCATTCTGGAGAAAATTGTGGGTATCAAGCATTTTTTTATGGTTTTGTTATACCTGTGGTTTTTAAACTTCTCGCCTTGTCAGTTCATCCATTCAAAAATATGCTTGCTTAATCCCCTGTTTATGAAGGGAGATACCTGAAATCAGACTTTTTTTACGCGGGTTTTCCAGGTGTTTTTACGTGCCATGATAACCGTTATTTCACCCGGACGGAAAAATAGGTTCACAGATATCTTTGCTGCATGTTCTGCGAACAAACTCATATATTATTTAACCTATTAATTCTATTCAAATGATCAAATTTTTCATAAAAATTAAATGTATTGCAGCTTTAGTAGCTCTAATAATCCTGGTTTCGGGCAGTGAGATGAATGCACAATCGGCTGATGAAGTTTTTGTAGTTGCTGATGAAATGCCCATATTTCCGGGTGGACAGAAAGCCCTGATGGAATCAATCTATTCACATATAATATATCCAGCGGACGCCAGGAGTAAAAACATTGAAGGGAAAGTAACAGTCAGGTTTGTGATAAATAAAGAGGGCAAGGCCGAACAGGTATCGATCACCAAAGGGCTATGCGCTTCTATCGACAAAGAAGTGATGAATGCAATTACAAAAATCCCAAAGTTTATCCCCGGGAAAATCGCAGGGAAAGCGGTCAGCGTCTGGTACGCAGTGCCTGTCACGTTTAGAATCGTTGAAATGGAATAATCATTCACCTCCGGAAAAGGTTTAAAAATCTTTGTAACTTTGATTATCAGTATTTTCTAAACATGTAAACGGCAACCACAGGAAAATATCAGGCCAAAACAAAAACATATATGAATACAAGAATTTATGTTTTGATTCTGGTGTCAGCTATTATATTGTTTCTATTGCCATCAATAACTCTGTCTCAACCGGTAGATTCAACTTCCTGGAAGAGTTCCCGCTGGTTTTTATCATTTCAATATCTGGGACTCACATATCATCCTGATGGAGGCACTACTCCCGAAATATATCCTCTTAAACTTGATAAGAAGGCTTATTTTGATGTTAATGTTGGACTGGCAGTTAATCTCGATTACAGCCTGAACAAACATTTTTTTCTGAGACTCACAAGTTCACTGTACAAAGACTGTGCATTCGTTACGGCGGGATGTTTCCATGCCGGCCCCAGGACCCAGCTTAACTGGAAAAAGAATAGGATCAATTTTGGCATCGGTCCAATATTCAGTTACAGGGAAGACTGGCATCAATTCCCGGAATACCAGACGGATGATTTTTATGGAGACCGGATTTCCGGGAAATGGCAATACAGATTTTTTCCATGTGCAGTGCAATTTGAATATCTCAGGAGACTTAATGAACACTTGGAATTTCAGTACTCGATAGTTCCCGGTGCTCCTCTTGTTATTACATCTTTATTCGGGATCCGTTTCAAAATATAGTTGATCAATTTTTCATCGACTCACTTCGGAACTTGATCACGAATTTGAAAATGCACCAGCTATATTCTCCAGGGGCAGGATCTTATCGGCAGCACCAAGCTTTATCGCCTCCTTTGGCATACCAAAAACCACGCATGATTTTTCATCCTGTGCGATAGTAAAGGCCCCTGCATTCTTCATCTCCAGAAGCCCGCGTGCGCCGTCATCACCCATACCGGTCATTATTATCCCAACAGCATTGCTCCCTGCATAGGTTGCCGTGGACCGGAACAAAACATCAACCGATGGCCTGTGACGATTTACTAGAGGACCGTCTTTTATCTCAACATAATACCTTGCCCCGCTCCTCTTCAGGAGCATATGCTTGTTCCCCGGAGCAATCAGGGCACGGCCCCTCTGCACTGCATCACCGTTCTCAGCTTCCTTTACAGAGATCCTGCATACTTCATTCAGCCTGTTGGCAAATGATTTTGTGAAATTCTCAGGCATGTGCTGGACAATAATGATCCCCGGGGAATCAGGAGGAAGCAATTCGAGGAAAACCCTCAGCGCTTCTGTTCCTCCGGTAGATGCGCCCACGGCTATGACTGATTCCGTCGTCTTGATCATGCTTAACCTCTGAGGGGATGACATAACGGCATCGGCAGAATATTTTGGCTGGACCTTTATCGAACCTGTTTTGTGAAGCTTCAACCTGGATATTGCTGCAGCTTTTACCGCATCACAAAGCATGATCTTTGACTCTTCATAAAACTGCTTATTTGCCAGCTGTGGCTTGGTGATGATTTCCACCGCGCCATACTCCATTGCCCTGATTGCCGTTTCAGTTCCTTCAGCGGTAAGGCTGGAAATAACCACAACAGGCACAGGATGCTGCGACATTATCTTCCGCAGGAATGTAAGACCATCCATTTTGGGCATTTCTATGTCGAGCGTGATCACGTCGGGAAGCTCCTCCTGGATCACCTTTGCCGCCTGGTAAGGATCCCCTACCGAGTCAAGTACATCAATTTGAGGATCCAATTGAAAGATCTCTCTGAGAACCTGCCTTACAAGCGCCGAATCATCGACGATGAGAACTTTAATCTTGCTCTTCATAAGGATTCTTATTGTTTGACGGCATTGACATCTTTTCTATATATCTCTGGATCACAGTGCCTTTTTCAGAGTCAAACAGAATCTTTCTCCCATTTGGTCCGCCCACACTCATTGCCTGCACAGGTATCCCGAGCTCAGAGAGGAACTGTCCGGCAATCCCGATATTCCTTGCGCCGATGTTAAATTGCCACGATGAAGCCTGCAGTATATCACCTCCTCCGAAAACCTTAGCCTGAAGGTTTTCTTTAAGGCAGCCAAGGCTAAGCATCTTTTCATACAATTTCTGGATGGCGATATTCCCGTATTTTGGCGAGGCAAGTCCTTTGCCGTTCCATAACGGGAGCATAAAATGGTTCATTCCGCCATACCGGAGATTGCTGTCCCATAAGCAGACTGCAACGCATGATCCCAGAATGGTGCTTATCATGCAGGGCTTCCTGGTGGCATACATGGTGGAAGGAAAAAGATAATATGAAGTATACTCTCCGTTCTCCATCAGAATAATTCGTTATTCCCGTCAATCGGAAGATCCGGGTCTGCTTCAATGTCATATACATTGGCCCTTTTACCCGATTCCGGCAAGCTGACAATAAATTCCGAACCGGTGCTGTTACCGGTGCTGTTTACCGACACAGTTCCACCGAGGAGTTCAACCAGCGATTTGACTATCGACAAACCCAGTCCATGCCCTGTATTCCTGGAGTTAATTTCATCATTGATCCTCTGAAATCGGTCGAAGACTTTCTCCTGCAGAGATGAATTAATGCCCTGGCCTGAATCGGTAACCTTCATGGTAAGGCAACCATCCGCAAAAACCGCATCGACAATCACCTCGCCTTCATCCACATTGAATTTGATTGCATTGCTGATGAGATTTGACATTAAAAGCCTGAATTTCTCTCGATCTGTTACAAAGAGCTCTCCGACAGGAAGTTCATGGAATTTTATCCTGATATTGCGGCGATCGGCTTCATGCCTGAAAGTCCTGATAATATCCGCAATGGTCTCATTGACACTGATTTCAGAAGTTTCAGGAAATATTTCACCTGCTTCAATTTTGGCAGCAGTAAAAATATTCCTCAGCTGGAAGTCCATGCTGAATGCTTCATTGTAAATCATCCGGGCCATGTTCTTTACCTTCCCGGGATCCTGGTCGTAAATCATTATTATGCTTCGTGACAGTCCAAGGATTGATGAGAAAGGGTTGATTATCTCATTGGTTATGCTCGAGATGAAGTGACTCTTCAGGGCTTCCGATTCAACAAGCTTTCTGTTTGTTTCTATTAACTCAGCCGCTAATTTTTTGTGCTCTTCGAGCGCAGTCCTGCATTCTTTGAAACGCCTGTCGAGTTCGGCAAGCAATTCATCATCTGATTTAAGCATGTTCTACCTGTTTTTCTTAATAAAGATTGTGGATTGCACCTGAGTAAGAGGTACATTGAAATTCGTTATCGATTCGGAATGCCCCAGGAAAAAATATCCACCGGGCTTGAGTCTGGTGCAGAGCCTGTTTATCACTTCTTCCTGTGTTTTACGGTCAAAGTAGATTAGCACATTCCTGCAAAAAATGATATCGAACTGATCTCTGCCCGGATAATCGCGGTCCATGAAATTCACCTTGTAAAACTTTACTTTCGATCTCAGCTCCGGAACTATCCGTACGGTGCAGTTCTGTCTGTTCTTGCTCCTGAGGAGATACTTTGATCTCAGGGTATTTGAAATATCCGATATCCTGTCTTCCGGATAAATGGCAGTCGATGCCCTGACAAGCATCCTGGTGGAAATGTCGGTTCCTGTTATCCGGAAATCAAACTCTTTTGACTGACTCTGCCTGTATTCTGAAAGAACCATGGCCAGGGTATATGGCTCCTCGCCGCTTGAGCAACCTGCACTCCAGAGCTTAAGTGTCGGGCGTTGCAGCCTTGCAAGGTAATCGGGGAGCATCTTCTGCGTCAGAAAATCAAAATGAACAGGTTCCCTGAAAAAGTCAGTTTTGTTTGTTGTCACAATATCCAGCATATTGATCATCTCATCTTTCCCCTCCCTGCTGAATACGAAATCAATATACTCACTGAATGAATTTTTTTTAAGGTCATTCAGCCGTCGTTGCAACCTGCTCTGAAGCATAACTTTTTTAACATCCGGCATTTTGATGCCCAGCTCATTGTATATGAATTTTGAGAGCACCCTGAACTCGGAATCACCGAGTTGTGATTTATAGATCTTATCAATCTTGTCAATTTGTCTTACCTGTGTCACTTTCAGAAAGATATTATTGTGCGAATAAGTCCTGCTGCAACATTTCCCTGGCTTTTGTTTGCACCGCTATTGATGAGGTATTGAAAATCCGGTTGGATAATTATTGCGGGAGTGATGTACTTCTTGTAGGTTAACTCGATGGCAGTCTCATGCGGAAGAAATTCCGTATTGTTCATGAGAAATGATTTTCCCAGTCTTGCAGATGAAACCGCCAGGGTGCATTCATCCTCGTTCATGCCCTTCAGTAATCCCCTGTAGATCAGTCCTGCTGCGAAATACCTGTCGATAAAGTTTACCTTTGAGGGGCAGAATGAGAGTTCAAAAAACATGCTTAACCCGTTCCTGATTGTATTTTTTTCTGAGGTGAGTACCTGGTCACCAAATACAAAGAATCCAAAGTCCCTGCCTGTGGAATCCACTCCTGAATAATGTGTATTGCTATGAAAAAAAATCCCTGCCTTATATTTGCCGGGCTTCATGTTGCTCCTTGTCTTCCACTGTACTTCCGAAATATTGAAGATACCTTCTTTCCTGCTGAAGTTCCAGTTCAGGTTATGCCTGTTTGTATTGAAATCTCCCGGATCACCATCGAAGAAAGCCATTTCGAACAGTAGCCTTTCAGTTGGAATATACTTGAATGAAACACCTGCAGCCAGGTACGAAAAGATGGAAACCGGCATGTTCAGCGAAATCGTCGGGACAACACCGAAAGAGCTGTTCAGGAGTGATGCGCCATAACCGCTGACAAGGAAATCGGCATTCATATCGAGCTGACCAGCTTTGATAAACAGCTTTTTAAAAGAGTGCTTATAATATGCCTGGTAAAGGAATATCCTGTTCTCGCTTTCGATGTTGCTGAAAGTCTGGATGTCGCCTGTATAATTTCCCGAAGCTTTGTCACCATAGATGCCCATTCCCTGTACAAAGAACTCCCCTCCGCTGAACAGGTTAAGATCCTCAGTTGTAGCCGATAAGGATATGTCAGCCTCCCCATGGAATAGACCGTACTTCCTCCTGTCATAATTGTTCAACCCGATGAAATCTGTCCTTATTCCTGCCCCAAACTGTATCGCAGCGTCATCCTGAGAATAAGCATTATTGGTCATAAGCAGGGTTGACAGCACCGAAGTCAGTGCCATTAACCGGTTTGTTTTCGCAAACATTGCCAGATAATTTTTACGTGAGGGGAGATGAAAAGGGGCAGCTCAGAACGATACTGCCCCTGACCCTAACTAAACCTAAAACTTCTCGTATTCTGAATCTATCGAATCATTCTTGTCCATATTCAGGGCAAAACCCTTCTTTGTCTTTGTAGCCTTGCCGTTCTGCTTTACCCTGGAGGCAGGCTGAGCGGGGGCATTAATATGATGTATCTGTGGCTGATGAACAACAGTTGGTTTTCTAACCGTCACTGTTTCATTGGAAAGCCTGAAGAACCTGACCGATTCGAGCAGCTGTTCCGCCTGGCTTGAGAGCTCCTCGGAGCTGGTGGCCACCTCTTCTGATGCTGCTGCATTCTGCTGTGTCACCTGGTTAAGTTGCTGTATTGCATTATTAACCTGGTCAGCGCCGGAATTCTGTTCAATGCTTGAAGCTGTTATTTCCTGGACCAGCTTCGCGGTTTTGGCAATTTCAGGAGCAATGGCTGCAAGCAGCTTGCTTGATTCATCTGTTGCTTTCACGCTTGTTTTTGTAAGCTCGTCGATTTCAATAGCAGAAACCTGGCTTCTTTCGGCAAGTTTCCTCACCTCTGCCGCAACAACAGCAAACCCTTTTCCGTGTTCGCCTGCCCTTGCTGCCTCAACTGCAGCGTTAAGTGCAAGAATATTGGTATTCCGTGCGATATCGCCGATTATGGAAACCTTATCAGCAATTTCTTCCATGTATCTGAGAGTCTGTGCTGCCGCTGCATTCACCTTGTTTATACCCTCCGCAGCGTTAAGGGCAATCTTCTGGGTCTGCTGTGCATTCTCTGTATTTTGCTGAATGTTGGCAGCCATTTCCTCCATAGATGAAGATACTTCTTCTGCCGATGAGGCCTGTTCAGTAGCACCCTGGCTCATTTCCTGGGCGGTGGAGCTCATCTGCTGGCTTGAGCTTGAAATATTTTCAGCTGCAGTCTGGAATTCTGAAATGATTTTTGCAGTCGATTTGACCATGTCGGTGAGCGATTGCATCAATTCATCATTGGCCGAACGCTTATTCAGAGCAACAGTTAGATCGCCACCTGCGATCATCTTTGCTTTCTCGATAATTTCTTTATTGGCAGTGACTATTGAATTGACAGCGGTATTTATGTCCTCAAATATTTTTCCTGTTTCCTGAGTATCGGCATCGGATGCATCGACTGACAATTTGATATTAAGATCCCCGACAGCAAGATCATTTAACCCTTTTGTCAGCTTTTCAGATTCCTTTGTCTGGTATTTGCCGATTTTCTCCATTCTCTTCATGGCAGACTTGATTGCAGTCTGATCGGATACGATTTCAAAAGCTCCGATGATATTGCCATTCTGATCTTTTACCGGTACGGCGGAATAAGCAATCTCGAGATTGAGGTTTCCGGGGCGGGCAGATGTTTCACTCGATTCCATCCGGCCGGTGTTCATAGTCCTTCCGCATGCACAATTCGATGTTTTACAATCTGATGTCCTGAAGTGGTCATAACACTTTGTGCCAATGAGCTGTTTGGATGTTTTCCCGTCGAGCTTTGCTCCAAAATCATTCATGTACTGTATGCCGAATTCCTTATCGACGATCATAACCGGGGCCGGCAGCTTTTCAATAAGGTTGACCATTGTATCAAGTGCAAAGTTAAAGCCTGTGGATATCCCCCTGAATTCAAAGTTCGTGTCCTCTGCATTGATCCTTGCATCAAACCTGCCTTTGACGATCATATCCACAGTATTGTTTATCTGCCCCATAAGTGATTTGAGAATCTTATTGATGTTTGCAGCGATCCAGATTCCCACTATTATTGCGAAGAGTGTGCCCGCAATGATAACGATTGTCAGAACCAGGGTTGCCCTGACTGCAGCTTTGTCGGCCATAGCATCTCCATTGGCAGAATCCTGGATCTGCATGTTTACAATCTTGTCGATTTCGCTCTCGCAGTTTAGGAATGCCGGCGTTACGGAGGAGCTGTGAAATTCAAATGTTTTGTTGTCGAGGGCTATCGCTTTTTCATCGCTGTTTGCAATGCCATCATTCATCATCTGAGTTCTCTCAAGAGTTAATTCCATGAATTTATCATGAATCTTCTGCCATCCGTCAAGGTATGTGACAAATGAATCCCATACTTCCTGGTCTTCAGTTTGTTTTGGCAAATCGTTAAATGCCTTTTTTGCAGTTTCGATCTCTTTTAAGTGTTCGTCGAGAGCTTCATTGCTTTTTTCCCTTTCATCAAGAGAAAAGCTGCTATTGAGAAGACGAATCTCATTTGATTTGACTTCAGCCATAGCGTACTGAATGGCAGAAATCTGCTTTAGCGAAGGAAGGTAAATTGTTGCCATGGCATCCTGGGCGGCACGTGTTGTGCTCATGCCCCTGTAACCAATAATCCCGACTGCAATGGTAACTATCCCGAGAAGTAAGAAGCTCAGGTAAAGTTTCCATCTGATTGTTAATTTGTTAAGCATTTTCTTCGTTTTTAGTTAGTTTTTATTGTTCTGTAACTTTTGTTTCTGAAATCTGTTCCTTGAAATCGATGATCTCATCGACGGAGAACACTTTATCGATGTTGAGGATCATGATGAAGTTCTCATCCACCCTCCACATACCTTCAATGAATCCGGAATTATATTTGGTACCTATAGTCGGTGACGGAGCAATGTCTTCTGTCCTGAATTCGAGCACTTCTCTTACTGCATCAATAAGGATTCCAAGCATAATCTCCTCACCCTCCTTTTCGATGTTCAGGACAATAATATTCGTGTCGACAGTGACCTTGTTTTCAGGCATGCCGAATTTGAGTCTCAGATCGACTACGGGCAGAACCGATCCCCTTAAATTTATAACACCCTTCATATAATCAGGCGATTTGGGGACCTTTGTTATAGGTTTCATTTCAAGAATGTTCAGGACTTTTGAAACATTTATTGCAAACACTTCCGATCCCAGCCTGAACGAGAGATAGGTCTGAATTGCTGAAAGTTCTGTACTCATTGTTTTAAGGTTATTTGATTGCATTAGTTTGCGCTTATTTCTTTTATTGTATCGAGCCTGTAGGTGAATGAGCTTATTATCTTATTCGGATCGAGAATCAGGGCCACGGTGCCGTCGCCAAGTATGGTTGCACCCGATACAAAATCCTGGTGCAGGTACATCGATCCCAGTGATTTAAGCACTGCCTGGTATTCTCCCACGATATAATCGACAGCAAGTCCAATCAGAAACCCCGAGTATTCGATTACTATTACCTGCTCAACATCGGGAGGAGCCGAGTTGATACCGAACTCCTTCCTGAGGTATATAAAGGGAATATGGCTGTCGCTAATGAAAATCATGTTATTGACTGCATTCACCAGTGTCTCATGTCTGAATTCAAAGCACCTGTTTACAGAATGAAGCGGGATGACATAATACGATCTGTTTATTTCAACAAGAAGCCCGTCAATGATCGAAAGTGTTATCGGAAGCTTGATTGTAATCACAGTACCTTGCCCGGGTATGGATTCCAGGTATACTTCTCCCCTTAGTTCAGAAATTTTCTTCTTTACAACATCCATTCCAACGCCCCTGCCAGAAATCTTGGTTATATTCTCAGATGTTGTAAATCCGGGAAGGAAGATGAGATCAAGAAGCTCTTTCCTGCCGGGCATGCTGTCCTCTTTGACAAGACCCTTTTTAATTGCATGCTCTTTCAGCTTCTCCGTGTTGATCCCTGCACCGTCGTCAGTGATCTTTATGAGGACATTTGCGCCTGAATGGTAAGCCTTAAGCATTATTGTTCCTTTTGCGGGTTTACCGGATTTTGCCCTGACATCTGCAGTCTCGATGCCATGATCGGCCGAGTTTCTTATTATGTGCATAACCGGGTCGATCAATCCTTCTATAATTGTTTTGTCGAGCTCTATTTCAGATCCTTCAACCACAAATGCGATATCCTTGTCGAGATCATGGGAAAGCTCCCGAACGAGTCTCTGGAAACGTGTTATCATGTTTTCAATCGGTATGAGCCGTATACCGAAAGTATTGTCCCGCAACCGCCTTGACAGTTTTTCAACATCCTCCGCTACTGCGAGCAATTCCTTGTTACTAATCCTTTCTGCAAGAAGGCTCAGCCCGGCCTGTGTTGTAA
>JBLNAO010000018.1:0-8314 GCA_050259395.1 Chloroflexota bacterium | reverse complement strand
TTTACTATATTCCAGTATTCTTTTCCCGCATAATCCTTCGATCTCAGTCCCTGGTCCACCCAGTCCCAGTTGAAACCGCCCTGGAGCCTTGGGTATTTATAATACAGGTCCCAGTATTGCTTGAAGTTACCCAGACTGTTCCCCATGGTGTGTGCGTATTCGCAGATTATTACCGGACGCGAAGGATCCTGGTTCATCAGCGAAACAATATCGTTGATTGTAGGGTACATGGTCGAAATTATATCATATCTCGAAAGTACATTTGAATAGGCCGGTGTTTTGCTTTCATAGTGAATTGGCCTTGTGGGGTCGAGGGTTTTTATCGCTTTATACATTGCATCGAAATTGGCTCCCCAGCCTGTTTCATTGCCCATCGACCAGCAGAATACACTTGGATGGTTTTTGTCGCGGTTGGCCATTGACAAACCACGGTCGACCCATGCTGCCTTCCATTCTGGTTTTTCGGCAATGTAATATTTGCGGTCGGCCCACAGTTCATGACTTTCGATATTTGCTTCGTCCATTACGTAAAGTCCATACTCGTCGCAGAGCGAATACCATTCAGGATCGTTGGGATAATGGCAGGTACGCACAGCATTTATGTTCAGCCTCTTCATCAGAATAATATCGCGTATCATTGATTCGCGGGTCAAAGCCCTGCCCCTGTACATATCGAATTCATGGCGGTTAGTGCCTTTGATGTCGATAGCCTTCCCGTTAAACAGCAGTTGCCCGTTTTTCAGCTCAACTTCACGGAATCCTGTTTTTGTCGAGATGACTTCTGTAACTGTTCCGTCCGGACCCAGGAGCTCCATTGTGAGAGTGTAAAGGTTTGGTGTTTCGGCAGTCCATTTTAACGGATCGGTAATCTGCTCGTCGAGCTTCAAGACTGTTTCTTTTCCTGCGGCGATGCTGTTAATTTTCAGGCTTCTTTCGAAAATTATTTTTGAAGATGCATCAGCCAGGCTCAGATTCACGGTAAGGTTCTTAGCAGAAGCGACTCCATAATTCTTCACGGCTGCTTCTAAATTGAATGAAGAATTCCTGTACTGCCCGTCGAGATCTGTTATAACCTGGAAATCTCTTATGTGCTGTGCAGGTGTAGCAAACAGGAAAACATCCCTGTAGATGCCGCTCAGCCTCCAGAAGTCCTGGTCTTCGAGCCAGCTTCCGTCCGACCAGTTCATCACCTGCACTGCCAGGAGATTTTCCCCGGGCCTGAGCATGGAAGTAATGTTGTACTCTGCGGGAGTCATGCTGTCTTCATTGTAGCCAACTTTCCTGCCGTTGAGGTAAACTGTTGCGTTTGACTGCACGCCTGCGAAATGAAGGAAGACCTGCTTGCCGCTCCAGTTTTCCGGAACCGTGAACCTCCTCCTGTAAAGGCCGGTTGGATTAAAATCTTCCGGAACTTTCGGGGGATCTGCACTGAAAGGGTGCTTAATATTTGTAAAGACCGGAGGATTGTAATTACCCTGCAGTTGCCAGTTACCTGGCACCTGGATATTGTTCCACCTCGATTCATCGAGAGAATCCGTCATGAAATCATCTGGAGTCTGACCGGGGTTTCGCAGGTACCTGAATTTCCAGCTGCCATTGAGTGATTTGTAGAGTGAAGAATTATTTTTTTCGAATGTGAGTGAAGATGCTTTATCTGTATAAGGCATCAGTGTGGCATGTGCCGGTTCGTTGTTTACGCGGAAAACGCCCGGATTCTCCCAGTCAGGAAGTTTGGCCGCCTTCTGGGCTGTTTTCTGGGCATTGAGAGCCACACAGGCAATAAGAAGAATGAGCAGGGTTGTGATCTTTTTCATAATAGTTTATCAATTATTCAGGCTTGAAGTTTTAAAGATAACTGAATAAAAGAAAATCTGAAAAAAATCTGTCCGGCTGATGCAGATGAATACAGTTGTTTCCCGCGTTAATGCACCAGGATACCGTTCTCAAGGGTTACAACACGGTCGGCAAAAGTATCAGGGACAATCCCGTGAGTGGCCAGGAGGATAGTCACATTCTGTTTGTTTTTCAGATCCCTGAGGTGTTTCAATATCTCTCCGGCTGTTTCATCGTCGACCGATGCGGTGGGCTCATCCGCAAGTATTAATTCAGGTTTTTTAACAAGTGTACGGATAATTGCAACTTTCTGCTGCTGTCCGAGGCTGAGCTCTTCAGGAAACATATTGATCTTATCTGAAAGTCCGAATTGTTCAAGATAAGGAGCTGCAAGGTCTCTTATTTCATCTGCAGAAAAGCCTTTGGGGGCAAGAGCGACCTCGATATTCTCGAAAACGCTGTAAGTGGGCAGCAGGTTAAGGCTCTGGAATATGATGCCTGTTTTATTAAGGAGTAAACCGCTCAGGGTGTTGTTATCCAGTGTTGTAATGATATCATCTTCAATCCTTACTGTTCCATGCGTGGGTTTGATAAGTCCGCCTATCAGGTTCAGGAGTGTAGATTTTCCTGCCCCTGACCTGCCTTTCAGAAGTACAAACTCACCCTTCCCTGCACTGAAAGTAACATCCTTGAGAGCATGGACTATCCTCTTTTTTCCTTTGTACTCCTTGCTTAGCGAAATACATTCGATATAAGGCCTGTCCATCACATGTTATTTTTAATGATTTCGCCGGCCCTGGTATTGTATATTTTCACCAGGGGAAAAGCAACAGCAATCATGGCTCCTGCAACTGCCAGAATGTAAAGCAGCGGAATAGCAGAGTAATTGAAGGTGAACCCGGCGGTACCGAATATTGTGCTTCCGCTTCTCTGTAAAATTCCTGTTAATGCCATACCTCCAAGCAAGCCGGCTGAGACCCCGGTAAATGCCTGTATCAGGGAAATGCCGATCACATTCATTCCCAACCTGAAATCCGACCAGCCAAGCGATTTCAGGATGCCTATTTCCCTGAACCTTTCCATAAGCGCGGTAAGCTGAGTTTTGGCCGAAAAGATAACCAGGAAAACAAATATCGCTACTGTAATTCCAAGAGATGATTTTTCGATTAATGACATGGTCCTTGATGCCGGTTCATAGCAATTGTAGCTCGACACAGCGAATTTGTACATCATGTTTTTAATCTGTGCCATTACATCTTTCTGCATCCGGGCATCTTCCACCTCGACAAGCACGATATTCATGTCGAAGTAAGGTGAGTTGCACTGAAGATTATCCTTAAGTATCGATCTCACAAAGCTGATGGGAGCGTAGAAGTCGGCCTTTACCGGCTTTATTCCGGAGTTGACTATCCCGACAAGGATCATCTTGCCTCCGAAAATATTCAATGTATCACCAAGCGAAAGACTGTGTGCAACTGCAAACGATTGTTCAGCCACAAGCTCTGCAGGGTTTGCAGACAGAAATTTTCCTGATACCAGGTTGGTGCGTGAGCAGGAACTGCTTGCCGTGGCAATACTGGTGGTATCGATGCCACTCAGGGTGATATCTCCGTTTAAGCGTTCGTCGTACATTCTGAAAAGAAGGCATGGTGCTGCATCCTTCACGCCCTTTACATTCTCGATGGAACGTATTATGGTGCTGTCCATCATCATTGTCCTGACACCTTCAGCTATCACTCCGCTGTTTGCCGTGGAACTTGTACAGCAAGCGGTGGTTGAGGGTATGTATACTATAAAATGAGTGCCGGTATTCTGAAGAATTCCGAACGAATCTTTCTTATTGGCTCCGGTTATGCTGAGAAGCACCAGGATGAACACAGACGCAACTGCATACCCTGAAATGCTGAAGATTGTCCTCCAGCGGTGACGTAAAAGCTCTTTAACGACATACCTCATGTCGCAAAAATATTCTTTTCAATGATTATGCAAGGCAATAACTGACAATTGCATTAACATGTATCTGGGTTGTGTTCAGCATCGGAATGCCGGCGTAAGTAGGTTCGGTTAATATGAGCGGCAGCTCGGTGCATCCAAGTATGAGAGAGTCGATGTTATGTTCACGTATCATCTTTTCAATAATGCCAATCAGCAATTGCCTGGTATCATCTTTAAAGATCCCAAGCTCAATCTCGCTGAATAATTTCTGATTAATAAGCTCCTTGTCTTCCGGGTCAGGGAGGATCACCTCAATGTCCGATTTCTTAAAGACATCCTGGTAAAATGATGCATTCATTGTGAATCCGGTTCCCATCAATCCCGTTTTCCTGAGTCCACGCCTTACGCATTCCTCTCTTGTCACCTCGACAATGCTGATGAATTCCAATGGCGATTTCCTTCTGATATCATCAAAAAGCATATGGGGAGTATTTGCAGTGATGGCGCAAAAATCAGCGCCTGCTCTCTTCAGGCTTACTGCTTTTTCGGCGACTTTATCCGAAGCCTGTTCATAGTTTTTGTCCTTCATAAGCCCGATGAATTCGGACATATTCACGCTGTAAATGATAATTTCAGGATAAAAAAGATCGCCTTTTTCATTTTTAAATGCATCAATTATCCTGTTATAATAATCCACAGTGGCCTCGGGTCCCAGACCACCTATGATGCCGATTGTCTTCATAATCTTATGAATTGTAAGGCAAAGGTACATAAAAGCCCTGAAGATTCACTCATCAGGTTTCGCGCTCAAAATCCTGTGCATACCAGACTGGAAAAAACAGGCTGCGGGAACAAAAGTGTTACATTATGATAAATTGTGAATCTTTTTCTGAAGCCTGCTGCCATTATATTGACCAATTTCGTGTGTATTTGACCGGGGTCTGTGACAGGTATTCCATATTATATTAATTTGGCAGATTTCTCTTTGTTAATATCACTTTTTTTCTTTTTATTTTTAAGCTGGTATTCAGAATCTGTATATAGATCTTATGACAAGGTTGAGGTTTTCTAATCATTATCTGCTTTTACCTTTTGTATTGATGGTGTTCTTTCTGTCGTTATATCTTGTCTATGAGCATATCAAGGAGAGGACAATCAATGAATTCAATAATGAACAAATGATACTGGCCCGGACAGCATCTCAGGGGATCACATCTGCATTTACCAATTACCGGTCAGATCTGGATTTTTTATCACAGCTCGGTGAAATAAAGGTATTGTCTGAAAAAGGTAAGAATTTGATCGCTGAGTACTATGAAACTCACAAAAGTATTATTTCTGCTGTAACACGTGTTGATTCAGGCGGGGTGATTCTGTTTACTTATCCTTTCAATCAATCAGTTATTGGCAGTAATATTTCAGATCAGGAACATGTTCGTTATGTTCTGGATTCCAGACAGTCTGTAATCAGCGATGTTTTTATGTCGGCCCAGGGTTATCTTGCCATCGCAATGCATGTTCCGGTTTACCAGGATGATAATTTTACGGGAAGCCTGGCAATACTGGTTCCTATTGACAGGTTAGGCATTATTTATCTTAGTAACATCAAAACCAGGGGAACAGGAACTGCCTGGTTGTTAAGTGAAAACGGGATTGAGATATTCTGTCCTGTAAAAGGCCACACGGGTAAGTCTATTCTTGAGATTACACATAATGAATCCGGGACTGTAAGTTTACTTGAGAAAATCAGATCTGAATACAGCGGCACAACCAGGGGATTGCATAAAGAGATCGATGGTGGTGATAAAACAGGATTGGATCAGAAATATATTAATTTCTATCGTGTTCCGCTGGGGAATACATATTGGACTATCCTTATCTCTTACGATGAAAGAGATGTTTATCTTGCGCTCACCAGGTTCCGGAACCGTCTGGTACTGGTCGTTTTATTACTGTTCATAGTGCTTACTTATTATTTCTATTCACTGTCCAAGGTACGAAGAGTGCTTAAGGAAGAGCAAAGAAGAAGAGAAGCAGAAATGATACTCAGGGAAAGTGAGGAAAAATTTCGCAGATTATTTGAAGATCATATTGCTGTAAAACTATTGATCGATCCTGATACCGGAAAGATCGTTGATGCAAACCAGGCAGCAGCAGGTTTTTACGGATGGAGCCGGGAGGAATTGAAGAAGATGGATATCGGTCAGATCAGCATATCTCCCTACGATGAGATCAGAAAAAACATCGAAAAGATAAAATCACAACAAAGAATGCATTTTGAATTCAGACACCGTCTGAAGGATGGCTCATTCAGGGAAGTGGAAGTATTCAGCAGCAGAGTAGAGATCAACGGCAAAATTCTTCTGCATTCGATTATTCACGATATAACCGAAAGAATGAAGGCTGAGGAAGCACTTTTCAAAGCTAAAGAAAGAGCAGAAGAAAGTGACAGGCTTAAGACCGCATTCCTTCAGAATATGAGCCATGAGATACGGACTCCGATGAATTCCATTGCAGGGTTCTCATCCCTGCTGCCGGAAACCTTCGACAATAAGAAAAAGCTTCAGGAATACACTGATATAATAAACATTAGCTGTCATAACCTTCTTGAGATCATAAACGACATCCTTGATATTTCAAGGATTGAATCAGGCCAGCTAAAGCTTAATCCCGCAATTTGTAACCTGCCGGAACTGTTCTCAGAGATACATGACCATTTCAAAGAATACAGTAGACGTTTGGGTAAAACCAGACTTGATTTTGTACTAAAAAACTCTATTCCTGAATCTGAAAATGTTATTATAACCGACAAGCTTAAGTTGAAACAGATACTTTTAAATCTTATCGGGAATGCATTTAAATTCACAGAGGACGGGAAGATTGAAGCAGGTTGTAAAAAGTACAATGACAGTCAACTGTTATTTTATGTTTCAGACACAGGGCCGGGGATCCCATCGGACAAGCAGGATGCCATATTTGAGCGTTTTATCCAGTTGAATAACCCTGACAAGTTGGTGAGTGGTAACGGATTGGGACTATCAATTGTAAAAGGACTTATTGAATTATTACATGGCAGAATATGGCTTGAATCTGAAATGGGAAAGGGTACTACATTTTACTTTATTATCCCTTTCGGGAAAGCTGGTTCGCATCCTCCCGAAATCTCATTTGATGATGACAATTTTAATTTTAAAGGTAAAGTCGTTCTTGTGGTGGAGGATGATATTTTCAATGCCACCTATATATTAAATATTCTGTCACAGTCAGGACTTAGATTATTGAATGCTGAATCAGGGCGTGAGGCTGTCCGGATTGCAACATCCGAGCCTGTTGATATGGTTCTTATGGATATCAGGTTGCCTGATATCAGCGGTTATGAAGCCCTTAATATGATCAGGCAAAAGAAACCCGGCCTTGAAATAATCGCTCAAACGGCATATGCTGCCGGTGATGACAGGGAAAAAGCATTAGCTGCCGGATTCAATGATTATATTAGTAAACCAATGACACGGCAATCACTTTTAAAGATGATTGAAAGGCATCTGACAGATTAATATTATTTCCCTAGCTGATTCTCATTGTAGAGATTTCCTTCCACAGCTGTCGTTTTTGTGATAAACGAAATATTCATTCCATATCCAGTTCCCGCGCTGTTTGTGGCATATCCTCTTACAAAATACATGGTCCCGGGTTTAAGCCCGGTCATCTGCCCTGATCCATCTGAAGTATGTGGATCATTTGTTGTCGGCATAGGCGATGTGCTCCAGCATACTCCCGATTGCGTTATGGCAAGGCCATGATCATTATAAACATTAAATTCTGTATAAGCCCGGGTTGCAGTAATATTTTCATCTCGCAATGATGTAACATTGAAATGAGGAGTGGTTCTGACTTCAGGTATCTTTGGCTCTTCCCCGTAAACGCACCTGACAGAATATCCTACTTCTTCGTACAGGTCACTCCAGGAGATTTTTGTTCCATTAAAACTGATTGACCATCCGCAGTCACTGGAACCTCCGCATTTTGTAACCGACCAGAAAGTAGCCTCGTTATTTATTCCCAGGAATCTATTATGATCAAGCCTCCCTCCGGGCAATGCTGTAAATCCGCTTTCGTTCGTAGCACCTGTGTTTGGATAAGCCCAGTGTGACGTTTCTATTTCCTTTAACCTTCCTCCGGATTCAGAAGGTCCTCCCATGACGTCAGCGAGATTCACCCACTCTGAATGATTGGGGGCATGCCACCCAACAGGGCATAATTTGCCGCTTTTGAAAGTATTCATCTTATAAAGGGCACCATAGATATTTTTATTTCCCTGGTCATTATTATACCAGGAATAGCCTTTCCAGGTCCAAATCAAAGAATCAGGGGTATCAGCATTAAAAACCTGATAAGGAATCGGGGTGCCATCCTTGTACTTTGTTGTCTTAAGATTCTCAGCCATCCATGTATACTCCCCGATCTTTACAACTGCGTAATTGTTATTATCAGCGTCTGTACAGGTGACGAAATTGAAAGTAATGCTTTTGCTGTCATCAGGGTCATC
>JBLNAO010000017.1:0-17656 GCA_050259395.1 Chloroflexota bacterium | reverse complement strand
ATATTATTAATCATAGCATTATCCATAATTGCAGTTCTGTTTCTAGATACAAAATTAAAAGGCATCGTTGCAGTGTCTGCGGTAATCGTGATTGGTATCATTTCAGGTTTTATAGCATTAAGATCCCTCAATGGTCATTCCTTCGAGATTATTCTCCAGGGTCCTTTCGTTTTCGGTCATGTTCCTGTCCGGGTAGATTCTCTTTCAGCCTGGTTCATTCTTGTAATCAATTTTACTTTCATCACAGGAGCTTTGTATGGTTTGGATTACATGAAGCATTATAAATCCAGAAAAAATGAAATGTCATTGCACTGGATTGCATTTATTCTTGCCCATTTCGCGCTTGTTGGAATATGTTCGGTGCAGAATGGTTTTATCTTCCTTTTATTATGGGAAGTGATGGCACTGTCAGTGTTCACCCTTGTGATATTCGAGCATGAGAAGCCTGATGTTATCAAAGCTGGCCTGAATTATCTCGTACAATCGCACATATGCATTGTCTTCCTGATGCTTGGATTCATTTATTTTTCATTCAAAACCGGCAGCAACAGTTTCGATGCAATTGCAAAATTTTCACATTCCCAGTCTTCACTTGCCGGTACTGCGTTGTATATCTGTTTTTTTACGGGCTTTGCAATCAAGTCAGGATTTGTACCTTTTCATACATGGCTTCCGTATGCTCATCCTGCAGCTCCATCGCATGTTTCTGGAATCATGTCAGGCGTAGTGATTAAAATTGGAATATACGGTATACTGCGTATGTTGCTGCTCATCAAGACCGATTACACGACTGTGGGATATTTTATACTCGTAATCTCACTTTTCTCTGGCATTTACGGAGTGATGCTTGCGACGATCCAGCATAACCTGAAGAAACTGCTGGCATATCACAGCATAGAGAATATCGGAATAATCGGAATGGGAATCGGTATCGGCTGCATCGGGCTGGGGACAACAAATAAGTGGATGGCGATACTCGGATTTTCAGGTGCTTTACTGCATACTTTAAATCATTCACTTTTCAAATCAGTACTTTTTTACACTGCAGGAAATGTACTGCAGGCTACACGTACGGTGAATGTCGAGAAGCTTGGCGGTCTCATTAAGAAGATGCCAAAGACTGCTATCCTGTTTCTGATTGCGGCATTGGCAATTTGCGGCCTGCCTCCACTCAATGGATTCATCTCAGAATTTCTTATTTATGCCGGTCTTTATAACTGGATGTATAATGCCGGCGTGTTTCCACAAATTATGATTGTATTTGCTCTTATTGGTCTGGTGCTGATTGGGGGACTTGCATTGCTCTGTTTTACAAAAGCATTCAGCATAGTCTTCCTGGGTACACCGCGATCGGAGCCGGCTTCAGATATCCGCGAAAATAGCCGAAGCAGGCTTTTCCCGATTTATATGGCAATAACACTGATGGTTATTATCGGATTATTTCCTTCTTTCTTCATTAATGTCATTCAGCGTCCCGTTCGCCTTTTCACAGACGATATAGTATTTAATCTTAATCTGATAAGAGTCGGTGCGCTTGATTCACTCAAGACAATCAACTGGCTTTTTCTCGGCCTGGTTGTTCTCATCCTGGTGATCGCAGGACTTAAGAAGTTCGCCTCACAGAATAAAATTATAGAGAAAGCTCCCACCTGGGGTTGCGGGTACCCTGTAAGCGACAGCAAAATTCAGTATACGGCGAGCTCCTATGTAAAAAGTTATGCCAGGCTTGCAAAACCTTTGCTGGATATTGAGAAAAAAGATGTGGAAATATCCGGGGTATTTCCGTCTGACGGGAAACATTACAAGACTGATTCTTATGATAAGATAGAAAGGGCCTTTATAGACAAGCCCTTAAAACTTATTAACAAAATGAATGAGTACTTCCTGTTCCTTCAAAATGGTCATTTGCAACGATATATATTATATGGAATAATATTTATTGCAGCTATAATATGCCTGCCGCTGCTTATTGAGAGATTATCCATGATTCTTAATCTGTTAAAGACTTTATAAAATGATAAGTATATTTCTCATACTTTTCTCTGCTTTGTTTTTCACGGGAGTAATACTACGGACCAAAAGCCTGACTTCAGGAAGGCTGGGACCCGGTATCATGCAGCCAATAAAGGATGTGGCAAGACTATTCAGAAAGGGAGCTGTTTACAGTGAGACAACCAGCGTGATCTTCAGGATAGCGCCGGCAATATATTTTTCGACAGTTTTCATGGCATGCCTCGTTGTGCCGTTTGGTTCCAACAGGGGCATTGTGAGCTTTGACGGCGATTTTATTTTTTTTGCTTACATTCTTGCTCTTGGTAAATTCTTTACAATCATCTCAGCCATGGATACGGGAAGCAGCTTTGAAGGGATGGGAGCAAGCCGCGAAGCTCTTTACTCCATGTTTGCCGAACCCGCTTTTTTTATTCTGATAGGTTCTTTCGCACTGCTTACCGGCAACACCTCATTCAGCCAGATATTCTCAACCTTGCATCTCGGTTCCTCGATAACATATACACTTGGAGCCCTGGCTTCGTTTGTCCTGATAATGATCGCAATGATAGAGAACAGCAGGATGCCGGTGGATGATCCGAAAACCCACCTTGAGCTGACAATGATCCATGAAGTGATGATACTGGATAACAGCGGATTTGATCTGGGTTTAATACTTTCTGCAGGATATCTGAAGTTCGCAATGTACGGAGCCATAATAGCAGATTTCTTTATTGGAGGTTTGTCCATTCCCTGGGCTGTTCCGGTTTTTCTTTGTGTTCAGTTTATGTTTGCCGTTGCTGTCGGGTTAATTGAATCTTTCATGGCAAGGTTCAGGATGAGCCATAACCCGCAATTCATCCTTGCCCTTTCGTCAGTGAGCTTCCTGATATTTTTGGGAGTACTGCTTGTTCTTGGAAAATTTGTATAAAAATTCATAAAATGACAGACGTCTTATTGATCATATTTATTATTACACTTTTTTATGTTTCAATTGCAAACAGGATCATCACCTATGTAAGGGTTCTTGCCCTTCAGGGAGTAATATTGTTCGGTGTCACTTTCCTTCAACTGCATGATATTCAGACATGGAACCTTATCCTGATATTGCTTGAAACAATTGTTTTCAAGGCTGTCGCAGTTCCTTTTTTTCTCAGTTACCTGATAAAAAGAAACAGGATAACCCGTGAAACCGAACCCTACCTTCCTCATTTTATATCCCTGCTGATCACAACTATGATCGTTGTAATCACAGTGCTTCTCGCCAGCTCAATTCACGACACTTATCTCGATAAGATCTTCTTTATTGTTTCACTTTCGACACTTTTCACAGGACTTTATTTCATTGCCACCAGGAAAAAAATAATAACACATGTTATGGGATATCTCATGATTGAAAACGGGGTGTTTGTGTTGTCTCTGGCCGTTGGCAATGAAATGCCAAATCTCGTCAACCTGGGGATTATGCTCGATGTTTTCGCGAGTGTGCTTATTTTGGGAATATTCCTGAATAAGATCGGTGATGTTTTTAAAGATGTGGATGTTGATCAGCTGAGTAATTTGAAAGATTATTAAACTTAATATGATGATGGCCCTCTACCTTATATTTTCCTTTTTAATTGCTGGATTGACTTTTTTTAACAGGAAGAAGGAAATAAACTACTTTCTTGTAATCATTTTCGGAGTTCTCCAGATCGCTTTTACAGTGTATGCCAGTATTAACTACAAAAACAGTGTAATCGAATTTTTTACCTTTGATTCTCTTGGGCTATTGCTGCTTGTTACATTAAGCATAATTACAGTTCCTGCTATTTTCCACAGTTATCTCTACATCATGCGCCATAAGGAGACTCCACAGTCCAGGGCAATTTACTTTTCTGCAATGATCGTTCTGATAACTTCAATTTCAGCAGCTTACCTGGCAAATCATATAGCAGTAATCTGGATTTTCACCGAACTGACGACTCTTTCAGCTTCAATGTTGATCTACCATCATAGGAATAAGCTTGCGCTTGAAGGCACGTGGAAGTATGTTTTTATATGTGCGATCAGCATCACTTTTGTCTTTATCGGAATATTGTTTCTCAGTCTTTCTCTCAGGAACGCCGGATCTGATGATCTTTCGTTCAGGAACCTGATGCTGTTAAAAGATAAGCTGAATCCTTTCTGGTTGAAGCTGTCATTTATTTTTATTTTCACGGGATTTACTGCAAAGCTGGGGTTGGTGCCAATGTATACTGCCGGTATAGATGCCAAGGACAAAGCTCCGGCGCCTGCAGGAGCACTGCTTGCCAGCGTTCTGATGAATGTCGGGTTCACTGGCATTTTCAGGATGTATAATATTGTAGCGCTCACGCCATTATATCATTGGGCTAACATCATAATCTTTGTCGCCGCAACTCTTTCTGTATTTGTTGCCACTGTATATATGACCAAGGTCCTGAATATTAAGAGGATGCTGGCATATTCAGGAATTGAGCATATGGGAATTGTGATGCTGGGCATTGCTGCAGGAGGGGTAGGGTATTATGCCGCTGTGCTTCATGTTGTGTTGCATGCTTTTGTTAAATCCTCGCTTTTCTTCCAGTACAATCAGCTTTACAGGACATTTCAGAGCAAAAGCATACAACATACCGGCAATTATTTCAAGTATAATCCTGCCGGAGCCATTGTATTGCTTCTTGCATTTATAAGTGCAACCGCAATGCCTCCCTCGGGCCTCTTTGTAAGTGAGTTCCTTGTATTCAGGTCCCTTTTTGAAGGAAAACACATCCTGGTCCTGATATTTGTCCTGCTTCTTCTGACACTGGTTATTTTCGCTTTCGGAAAAAACATCTTAAAAATACTTTTCATCCCGGTAAATGGATTTGATGAGTCGAAAGTGCCATCAATAAATCCATGGGAATCGTTAAGCCAGTATTTGTTGTTAATTGCTGCAGCCTGGCTGGGGCTCAATCCACCTATGGTCTTTGTGAACCTGATACAGGATGCTGTTAAAACATTACCTCTTTAGTATGGATTCAATCACAATAAAAAATAATCAGTCAGTACCGGTAAAATCCATCCCGGCGCTTGAGTATGATTCATTCCGCGAACATAATCTGGATCTTATGCAGGATCATCCGGAAAGACATTGCGTCCTTTATTTCGGATACAGGGAAGGAAATCATATAAAAGTGATATCATGCATTGCGGATGATACTCTGCATGAGATTTCAGTATCCTCATCAGTTCTCAGATCTGATTCCGTTTTGGCATCCTTTTCGGCAAAAAATCTCAATTTTGAAAAGTATGAGCGCGAGATCAGCGAAAATTTCGGGATCGTATATTCCGATCACCCCTGGAATAAGCCCGTCCGGTATTCTTCAGATAGAAATGATCAGTCAAGGATTATAGAGAATTATCCTTTTTTTAAAATTGACAGCGAGGAGCTGCATGAAGTTGGAGTTGGGCCGGTTCATGCGGGTATTATTGAACCCGGACATTTCAGGTTCATCTGCAACGGGGAGCAGATACTTCATCTCGAGATACAGCTCGGGTTTCAACACCGTGGCGTAGAGAAGCTGTTCATTGAAAAAAAGAAACTGATACAGAGGGTTGTCTTATCAGAATCGATTGCCGGCGATAGCGTTGTCGAACATGCTTCCGCTTTCGCATACCTTATGGAGAGCTTGTCAGGCACACAGGTTGACAGGGAAGTGCTTTTTTCCCGTACAATAGCCCAGGAGCTTGAACGCATAGCCATTCATACAGGTGACCTCAGCGCTATCTGCACTGATGTTGCCTATCAGCTTGGAAGCTCTGTTTTCGGAAGGCTTAGAACGCCAATCATTAATTTTTTCCAGGAATGGTGTGGCAGCAGGCTGGCAAAAGGAATGATTCGCCCGGGTTATAATCCGTATCCCTTCACTATGCAGCTTGCCGGCAGGCTTGGAACTGTACTCGATGCTTTTGAACCTGATTTCATTGAAATGAACAGCGAGCTTTCGAAACTGCCAAGCTCACTTTCAAGATTTGAGAGGACAGGCTCTCTCAAATACGATCAGTTGCTGTCAATTGGAACGGTAGGAATGTCGGCAAGGATGAATGCGCTGAACCGAGATATAAGATCATCCCACCCTTACGGCCTTTATTCACTGCTTCATCACGAACCGGTTATTAAGCATCATGGTGATGTATATTCAAGGGTACAGATAAGGAAAGAAGAAGTTCTGCAGTCAATAGCTTATATCAGGGAGTTGCTTAAAGATATTCCGGGAACGGCTGAATCCCACGGATCCCTTGCCTCGCTGAACGCAGATACTTTCGGACTATCGCTTGCCGAGGGGTGGCGTGGTGAGACCTGCCATGCTGCAATCACAGATTCAAAAGGTGAAATTGCTGTATATAAAGTCAAGGATCCTTCATTCCATAATTGGCTTGCTCTGGCTCTCGCTGTCAGAAACAACGAGATATCCGATTTTCCCGTTTGCAATAAGAGCTTTGATCTGTCTTATTGCGGTCACGATCTTTAATCCTCAGAAAATGCTTAATACTTTTAAAATATTATATCACCAGGGTAAGCAATACATCCCCGATCTCACAAAGGCCAGGGTGCCAGGTATCTTCAGGGGCCGCCCGGAGATAAGTTCTGTGAATGTGGATGAGAATGAGCTTGCCGCTGTTTGCCCGACAGGTGCAATACTTACGAAACCTGTCCGCATTGATCTCGGACGCTGTGCTTTTTGCAATGAATGCGCAAGATTGTACCCGGAAAAGATTCGTTTTACAACTGATTACAGGATCGCATCAAACGACAGGAATAGGCTCATAATCACTGAGGGCAGTGTTGAGCCAGTGAAGCTCGATGCGGATCAGATAAGGAAAGAAATAAGGAAGTATTTCCAGGGCTCTCTGAAGCTCCGCCAGGTAAGTGCCGCCGGAGACAACAGTTGTGAACTCGAGCTGAACGCTGCCGGCAATGTTAATTTCGACATGGGAAGATACGGGATTGAGTTTGTCGCTTCACCGCGTCATGCCGATGGTATTGTAATTACAGGACCAATATCGAAGAACATGGCGGGTGCACTGAGAATGACATATGAAGCCGTTCCTTCACCTAAGATCATCATTCTTGCAGGAACCGATTCGATAAGCGGAGGTATTTTCGAGGGAAGCTCTGCACTCGACAGATCGTTTCTTGAGGAGAACCATATTGATCTTTATGTTCCCGGGAACCCAATTCACCCGCTTACATTCATAAACGGACTGATCGATCTGTTGGGAATCAAGAAATAATAAAATTCCCCACTGGAGTTGCGCGGCGTATCTCACTGTTACTCTTTACGCTCTCCGCCTCAACGCTCAACGCTTTGTCGCTCTACTCTTTACGCTCTACGCTCTACGCTCTACGCTCTACGCTTTACGCTAGTAACCTGCTGCTTGCCCGTCTTTTCTCGATTCCGAAGCGCCGAACCATACTTTGTTCTTATCATCCCACATAATAGCCTGGTAACCTCCGTAATCACCCAGGTCCCATTGAATGACATGTCCATACGACATTAGCTTCTGAAGAACCTCTGTACGTAAACCGCTTTCAAGCTTCAGTATCCCGCCATCGGTCATTTGCTGCCCTGTTGGTTCCGATGAGCCTGTGTGATAAATCCTGGGGGCATCACCTGCTTCCTGCAGGTTCATTTTGAAATCGAGAAGGTTTACAACTATCTGAACATGCCCCTGAGGCTGCATGTCACCACCCATCACACCAAAGCTGATCCATGGTTTCCCGTCTTTTGTAATGAATGCGGGGATGATTGTATGAAATGGCCTTTTCCCGGGTGCATACACGTTATTATGGCCATCCTGGAGCGAGAACATTTCACCCCTGTCCTGCAGTACAAATCCAAGACCGGTGGGACACATTCCCGAACCCATTCCCCGGTAATTGCTCTGGATGAGAGAAACCATGTTGCCGAATTTGTCTGCAACAGTAAGATAGATTGTATTGCCAGCCTCAATTTTACCCGGATCATAGACTTTTGCAGCCTTCTGAGGATCGATAAGCTTTCTCCTCTCGGCAGCATATTTTTTCGACAGCAGTTGTTCGACCGGAACCTGGGCAAAAACAGGATCGGCATAATACCGTGCCCTGTCCTCAAAGGCAAGCTTCTTTGCTTCTGTGAAAGTATGAATGTAGGCTGCTGATCCGAATCCCATGCCTGCCAGGTCATAACCCTCGAGGATGTTCAGCATCTGCAATGCGGCGATTCCCTGACCGTTTGGTGGCAATTCCCATACTTCATATCCCCTGTATGTGGTGCTCACAGGCTCGACCCATTCTGAATGATGCCTTGACAGGTCATCGTAAGTGAGGAATCCGCCATTCTTTTTCATGAAGGCGTCTATGTCTTTCGCAATTGATCCCCGGTAGAATTCGTTTCTCCCGCCCGTGGCGATTTTGGTCAATGTATTTGCCAGGGCCGGATTCCTGAAGATCTCGCCTTTTGCAGGAGATTTGCCTTCAGGCATGTAGACCTCCTTTATGTTCGGATAATCCTTCAGAAGCTGTGTATTGCGGTCAAGAGCGTAGGCAATCAGTTCTGTAACCGGAAAGCCGTCGCGGGCATAATTTATTGCAGGCTGCAGGTTATCTTTCATCGGCAGTTTTCCGAACATATCGTGCATCTCAAACCACCCGTCGACACATCCCGGCACAGAGACCGGCAAAGGCCCGAATGAAGGGATAAATTCATATCCTTTTTCCCTGAAATAGTCAAGTTTGAGCGATCGTGGTGACCGGCCGCTTGCATTAAGACCGTACAACTTTCCTCTCTCGGCCACCCAGATGATCGCAAAAAGGTCACCGCCAACGCCTGAACCTGTCGGCTCGACAACGCCGAGAACCGCATTGGCTGCAATGGCTGCGTCGATAGCATTACCTCCCTTTTTAAGAATGTCCAGGGCCGTTTGTGTTGCCAGGGGCTGGCTTGTCGCTGCCATTCCATTGCGGGCTATTACTTCAGACCGGGTGGCAAAGTCCCTTCCGGTAACCCTGTCCTGTCCGGCGAGGTAAGCCGGAACTATCAAAAGAAGCATTACTAAAAGCCTGGTCTTCATATCTGAAAATCTTTGGTGTAAAAATAATAAATAAGTTACTATGTCTTCCGGTTTGCCTGCCTGACGGTCTTCATAAAGTCTCTTAAGTCCCTTCAGTCACTGACTTCCCTGTTCTCACATCTTCCTCATCGCTTCTCTCTTCATCTCCTGCGGCATTTTCTCAATTGCATATCTGAGAGCTGTTCGTGGCATTTTATTCCTGTTTTTCATTACATAATCATATACTTCGTCAAGGTGCGCCTGGCTTGCCACTTTCAGCATCCATCCATAGCCTTTCTGAACCATATCGTCCCTGTCCGTCAGCAAAGTGTCCGCTATTTCAAAAACCTCATCCAGAAATTTTCCTTTTTTCGCCGGTACAATAAGTGTAACTGCGGAAGCCCTTTTTACCCATCTGTTTTCCGATGTTGCCCATTCTTTGAGAGATGCTGTCAATTCAGGATACATCTCAACAAGAGTGCCGACTGTATGATTGCAGAGTGTATCGCACACGGCCCAGTTATTAACATATCTTTTTACCCATCCTTCAAAAATCCTGAAATCGGAAGGCTCATATTGACTGTTTACCTTATACGACCAGTTGCAGGCAACAAACCCTTCTTCCATGATGCCTGTGCTGAAAAGATCTTCACAAAGAGCGAATATCCTGAGCCTTGATTTACCTGTTATAGCGGCATAATGTTTTTCGCTTATTACAGATACGACAGACGATTTCATTCCGAGGATCTTTACATCCTCTTTGAAAAATCGCTCACCTGCTATCCTGTCTTTCTCGTTCGAGTTTTTTAGGAGATCCTGCCGCAGCTCTTTCAAGATATCATTCATGACTTAATAAATATGATTAAAGATAATAAACTATAGTCACTATAGTCACTTTAGTCACTCTCCCTGAACCATCCCGTAAAATAAATGTTAAACAAAGGTTCCGGCCTTTTTCTTATTTTTACATAAGAGTCGGACCTTAATCGAATTGCCATGAAAACTTATTACAAACCAGTTATCCTGATGCTTATGATACTTCCGGTTTTCAACGCCTGCAGAAATACAGATCAGCGGGAGCAAGTCCAGAACGACGATTTCAAATATTTTGTGGAACAGTTCGATGATATCAGGGTACTTAAATATCAGCTCCCTGGTTTTGATGAACTGACTCTCCCGCAGAAGCAATATATTTATTACCTCAGCCAGGCAGCCCTTGCAGGCAGGGATATTTTCTGGGATCAGAATTTCAGATATAACCTTCTTATCAGGAAAACACTCGAAGGAATACTCGGAAGTTACTCCGGGGACAAGGAATCTCCTGATTATAAATCCTTTCTGAAATACGCAAAGAAGGTTTTTTTCGCAAATGGGATACACCACCACTATTCAAGCGACAAGTTCAATCCCGAATTTTCTGAAGATTTCTTTGCAGCACTTATCGCGGACTCAGCTCCGGAACAATTACCCCTTTCAAAAAATCAGACCCCTGCAGAGTTGGCTGAAATGCTTACACCCATCTTATTTGATGCATCATTGTTTCCAAGAAAAGTTGATCAGCGGACCGGAACTGATATGATCGCTGGCTCTTCCGTGAATTTCTACGAAGGAGTTACCCAGAATGAAGTGGAGGATTTTTACTCGAAAATGACCGACCCCAATGATACTCACCCGGTTTCTATCGGACTGAATTCTAAAGTCATAAAGATAAATGGCAAGGTCACTGAAGAAGCATATAGATCCGGAGGGAAATATGGCAAAGCTATTGACCAGATCATTTTTTGGCTTGAAAAAGCACAGACTGTGGCTCCGGATAATACCATAAAAAATGAGCTTTCGCTCCTTATTGATTATTACAAAACTGGTGACCTTAAAAAATGGGATGAATACAATGTTGCGTGGGCAAAAAATACCGATCCTGTGGTTGATTATATTAACGGTTTCATAGAGACTTACGAAGATCCTCTCGGAATGAAGGCTACCTGGGAGGCTATAGTGAACTATACTGATGCCGAAGCATCGAAAAGGACAAAGATAATCACTCAGAATGCACAGTGGTTTGAGGATAATGCTCCAATTCAACCGGAATACAGGAAGGAAAAAGTGACCGGCATTGCTGCCAGGGTCATCAACATAGCCATGCTTGGAGGAGATTGTTATCCTGCTTCACCTCTGGGAATCAATCTCCCGAATGCCGACTGGATAAGGAAAGAGGTAGGATCCAAATCCGTAACTCTTGCAAATATTACTCATGCATACGACAAGGCCAACGAGGGTAACGGTTTCCTCGAGGAGTTTGCCGAGAATGAGGAGGAAATAAGCAGGACAAAAAAATTCAGCAATATTGCTGATGCTTTGCACACCGATCTCCATGAATGCGTAGGACATGCAAGCGGCAAGCTTCGTGCCGGTACGGATCCCAATGCCCTTAAGAACTATGCATCTCCCCTGGAAGAAGCACGGGCCGACCTTTTCGCCCTGTATTTCATGATGGATAAAAAATTAACCGATCTCGGTCTCCTTCCTGACCAGGACGCTGCGAAGGCAGCTTATGATGGTTATGTCAGGAATGGATTGCTCACACAGCTAGTCAGGATCAAGCCCGGGAAAGATATCGAACAGGCGCACATGCGCTCCAGATCTATGATTACGCATTGGGTATTTGAAAAAGGCAAACAGGATAATGTTGTTGAGATGTTCAACCGTGAAGGTAAAACCTATGTCAGGGTGAATGATTATAAAAAGCTTCAAAATCTTTTCGGTCAGTTGCTTAAGGAAATTCAGAGGATCAAATCTGAAGGGGATTTTGCTGCAGGCAGGGACCTTATCGAAAACTATGGGGTTAAGATCGATCCGAAGCTTCATACCGAAGTGCTTGACAGGTATGCCAGGCTGAACCTCGCTCCCTATACCGGTTTTGTTAATCCTTATCTTACCCCGGTTATTGACACTAACGGTAAGATGATCAATGTGGTTGTCGAGTATACAGACGATTACCTAGGCCAGATGCTGAATTACGGCAGGAATTTCAGTTTCCTGCCGGTTGAATGATCAGAATTCGATGATCTTCTCAACCTTGTTACTTCTGAGATACTGTTTCAGGATGGAGTGGATATCGTGGTTGTCGGTACCTGCTTTGATGCATTCATGGATGGCAGATAATCCGAAGCCCATGTCGTTGATGTTGAAAAAGCCGTAGCCAAAATATTTACCGTTGATGATCTTCACAGCGCATCTTTCATCATTATCGCGGCCTTTGTCAATTATGAAGAAATTCTTGCGGGTAAAGGTGAATTCGTCAATGACCTTTACGGCTCTTTGATTGTAGTCTTCCACAGATTCCTTTCCGCAGCATGCCCCGCGGCACATGCTGACCTGGTGATGAAAGCAGGCTCCATCGGTATCGTACAAGCCGCATAGTTTCTGGCAGAGATTATAGTTTTCAACGATATGGCAGAGCTTGCTTTTGGCTCGCTCGCGTGAAGTGAAAACCGAAACAGGTATTTCCTCATCCCTGCCCACCTGCCCATACCTGTAGTTTATGTAGCCATTGCAATCAATAAACTGGTAAATGCCCCATTGGAATCTTGATCTTCTCTGCGCACGGTTATAGACCGGCTTATTCAGCTTGATCTCCGCAGATTCCTTAAGCAACGCAATCAGTTCGCTTCCTGTTGTTTCCCAATCGATATCTGAAATCAGGTCCCTCATCTCCATCGCCCTGTTTGTGGTGTTGTTAGAAAGGTGTGTGCTGATCCTTTGCTGAAGGTTGCGGCTCTTCCCGATATATATAAGATCGCGCTTATCGTTGTAGAAATAATAGACTCCGGGTTCTTCGGGAATATTATCAAGCCTGGTGACGTCAAGATTTGGATTAAGCTTCGAAAGCTTGGTGTTTTTCATGAGTCTGTCACCTTCATTGATCTCCCTGTCTCTTGCCATAAGCATCTCGAAGAGTTTCGCTGTGGCAAAGGCATCTCCGGCAGCCCTGTGCCTGCCGTTTATTACTATTCCGAGATCTTTGCAGATGTTTCCAAGGCTGTATGACTTATGACCGGGCATCAGCTTTCTGCTGAGTGCAACAGTGTCGAGGAGCTGTCTTTTGAAATTGAAACCCAGGGACTTGAACTCTTCCCGCAGAAAGGTATAATCGAATCTCGCATTATGTGCAACGAATGTCCTTCCCTCTGTAAATTCAACAATATTCTTTGCAACCTCGTAAAACCGGGGTGCATTTTCAACCATCTCGTTCGTTATGCCGGTAAGGCTCGTTATAAAATAGGGAATGTTCCGTTCAGGATTGATGAGTGTTACAAATTCACCGGTAACCTCATTACCATCGTGCTGGTAAATGGCTATTTCTGTTATCTTTTCAAGTCTTGCCGATCCCCCGGTAGTCTCAATATCGACAATGGCGTACATGAGGTTTTTACTGAATATTTCCGCTGTGAATATAATCAGAAATGCACTAATCATGTTATATTGTTAATTTTGTTGTTCAATCTCAGATTATGAAAGAATACTGCGGCAACCACTTCATTTTAAACGGGGAGATAAAAAATGTGGAAGCTTTTGACAATTCCCTTGTGATCAAAGGTGAATCAATATATGAGGTGATACGGTTGCACAAAGGGATTCCAGTTTTTTTTGACGATCACATGGAAAGGCTTGTAAGCAGCGTCAACAATCAGAAAAAGAGATTGATGGCAGATACAGGTGAGCTAAAAAAAAGTATTTTAAAACTTGCCGAAAAGGAAAAGAGGAAGGAAATAAATATCAAGATTGTATTCAATTACAATGAAGATTCCGAGAACTTCCTTGTTTATTATATAGAGTCTAATTATCCCACTCCGGAGCAGTACAAAAAAGGTGTGAAAGGAATACTTTTCTGGGCTGAGCGTAACGATCCACAGGCTAAAGTTCTGAATTACAGGCTCAGGTCAGCAATTCACCAGGAGCTTGTAAATGAAGCCGCTTATGAAGCACTCCTTGTGAATTCAGATAATCTTATCACAGAGGGAAGCAAGTCAAACGTGTTTTTCGTGAACGGTGAAGGGCTTGTAACTGCACCAGATGATTGCATACTTAAAGGTGTTACAAGAAAACAAATCATAGACATCTGTGATGTGGAGAAAATTGATCTCAGATTCGATTGTGTGAATGCGGATGACATTAGTGGTTATGATGCGGTATTTATAACCGGCACTTCACCTATGGTTCTTCCGTATTGTTGTATAAACGATGAGTATTTCAATGTCAAACATCCTCTTATGGAGAGGCTCAGGAGAATTTATTTGGAAAGGGTGGAGGAGAGTCTTCATAAATTTTGAAATGCCGTTACTCAGACTTGATAATCTTTTTGGTGACTACAAACCTGTCTGTTATTACTTTCACCAGGTAAATCCCTCCGGCAAGAAAGCTGACGTCAATATCTCCTGATGCCGAATAACCTGAATGAAGTTTACGTCCCATTGTATCGTAAATTTCGAATTTCAAAGTTTTCCATTGAATAGAGTTAAAATGTAAGATATCCGTCACTGGATTTGGATAAATGCTGATTATGTCATTCGCGATACGGCAATCGAGGGCGGCTTCCAGCACTTCATCCCTGCCATTCCTGATACCTTCTATCGTTGGCTTTACTTCTATATCAGGGATGATGCCGACCCTCTGTGTTGCCGTGAAATCTGGATAATAAGTACCAAGAAAAGTGGCATAGGTCGATATTCTCCCTGGTAAATGGATGATTGCAACGTTCCCATCAGCCGCAGCCGTGGTACTGCCGATCCTGACTGATCCGGGGAACTGCCCGAGTCCCATGCAGGTGTATTCTGCCTGACTTTGTGTTCTTTCATCAAAAAGTATAATTATATTTCCCTTATATGGTTTGCTTGTTCCATTTCCGATCGTTTCCTTGTGCCATGTTAAACGTCCCGGATAAGTAATGTCAGGAACAGTGAAATTTGCAATATGCAGTGGAGCCTCAAAAAGGTAATTCACTATAGTCCATAGTGTTCCCAACGGGTAGTTTCTGATATCAAAAATTATTGCATCTGTCTCCCACAGTTCCCGGAACATTGTTTGAACCTCCTCCGGCTTTAGAATTCCCATATTTACCAGCCCGAAATTGCAGCCTTTAGTCACCATTTTTTTCTGCCACGCGGGATTGTTTACCACGTTCAGAGCTTTATAGTTATCATAATTCCTGCTGAGAGTGATTGTTTTTTCGCCTGATCCGTTCGAGACGGTCAGGGAAAATTCCCCCGTGTTGCCCAATAATATCATATCATTGAGATTTCTTTCAATCACCGCATCATTTGATCCATTTACAAATTTCCGCAGGCTGTCTCTCAATTTATAAATGTCTGTGTCATCTATTTTCTTAATAATATCACCCACGGACAATTGTGTGGCTGATGGCAATAATTTCGTAATTACGGTTTCTCCCTGAATGTGCCTGATCAAAAATGGCGGAGATGCGGTTCCTGACCATTTATAGTATACCGGACTGTTAAAAGATGCATGTGAGTCGTTAATTCTTGTTGTTAAGATTTTAAAATTAAGATGGTAATCAAGGGAGTCCTCTGCTGAGACAATAGCGGGTATGAATTCCTTCAGGGTAAGATCCCACTTCTGATCCATAATGCTCTTATACGGATAGAAATAGTTTATTATGTTCCAGTATCTGAAAAGGCTCAGAATTCTTTTATTCTCATCAGGGAAATTGCTTTCTGAATGATACCTATTGTCAATTTCGAAAGATGGGGCTGATGATGCCGATGAAGCGATATACACATTATTCCTTGGCCTGAATTTCACTCTTACGTTTTCCAACTCTGCTTTTACCGCGTCAGAAAAGATAGCATCCTTAAGCCATCCTGTATCGAGGTTGTTATTGAGGCTGTCCACTACTTCAGGCAGACTGTTGCCACTTGAGCCCATTTCACCCGCCTGTTTTATCATTACCAGTAATGAATCGTTGAATGCCTCGTTCCCTGCGGCTGTTTTGATCGAATTAATTGATTTAACCAATATATCATCCCAGCTTACATAACCGCCTGCTATCCGGGTGTGAAAATACTTCATGTAACCCCATACCTTGCAGGTATGATATAACCTGTTGTAGTATTCGTCATCAGAAATCTGGGCAGTGGCGGTGAACGAACATAACAGGATTATAATTCCTGTGAGCTTAAACCGAAAATGTCTGAAGTACAATGGCGTAAAGGTTTTGTTTCAAAATAAATTCAACAAAAAATGTACCAGCTTTATTAAGCAGATTGTATATCAGATATTGTTGCTCCAGAAAAACATTGATATCAGGTCGCGATTTTTGATACCTTTGATGTCTGAAACTAATTCACAGATTATGTCAAGCAGAAGAGATCTTAAAAAGGACATCGATTATCTTGTTTTTGAGGTGATTGCCGATAGTTTTTCCTATTCTGAGGTTCATCCTGATAAAAATTCCGATGAGTTATCAGGTATTATTGCCGACGCTGTCAGCCTGAGGAACGATCTTATCGCACGGGTCAACAACCCTGACGGCAAAGATAACCATAAGATATTGAAGGCTTTTTACAAGGATGTTGAGAAGGATCTTTTGGAAGGTGTTCACAGCTTGTTTGAGAGACTCAGCGCTCTTTCGGCAAAGAAAAAGTAAAGTTCCTGTAAACAGGGGTGCCGCAATTAATACATCTTCCTTCCTGATCGAGGTTAAACAGTGTGGTACTGTAACCTGATCTGCGGGTTACTGTCTCATGGCATTTCGGACAATGAGTGTCCTGACCACTGCCTGAGCGGGTATTTCCAAGATAAACGTAGTCGAGTCTTTCAGAAGCGATCTCGTACAGCCGTTCAAGTGTTTCCTGTGACGTCTCAGGATCATCCCTTTTATATGTCGGGTAATACTTGCTCAGATGCAGAGGTATGTGCTTGCCAAGCTCTCCGGCAATCCATTCAGCCTGAGTGACCATATCCCCGGGCTTGTCATTATGACCGGGAATGATGAGCGATGTAATTTCTAGGTGCCTTCCGGAAGCAGCGATAATCTTCAATGATTTTTTAACCGGTTCCAGGTCAGTTCCGGTCAGTATTTTATACGAGGCCTGGTTGAATGCTTTCAGATCTATGTTGAATGCATCGATAAAACCGGTTATTTCCTCCAGAGGCTCCTTATTCACATAACCGTTGCTTACCAGGATAGTTTTGAGTCCTGCATTTTTTGCAACTATCCCTGCATCCCTGATGAACTCGAAGGAGATCGTCGGTTCGTTGTACGTAAATGCCAGGCCAATGTTGCGCTGTGATGACCAGGCATCCAGCACCAGGTCTTCAGGCGACATTTTTTTCCCTGATATTCTGACCTCCTGCGATATCTGGTAGTTCTGGCAGAAGTCGCACCTCATGTTGCATCCGAATGAACCTGCCGAGAGAATGTTATATCCGGGGTAAAAATGATATAATGGCTTTTTCTCGACCGGGTCGAGCGAATAACCTGAAATTATACCATAAGTGATCAGCTCGATCTCATTGCCGTTGTTTTTCCTCACACCACAGACACCCGTTTTTCCCTCAGCTACTTTGCAGTTAT
>JBLNAO010000016.1:0-3390 GCA_050259395.1 Chloroflexota bacterium | reverse complement strand
AGCAGATCTTTCCTTGCAGTGATGCTGTTCCTGTTTGCAAAGAGCATCCTGATTACCTGCATGTCCCTGTTGGAAAGCTTGATGGTCTTTATCGGCGACCTCAGTTCATAACGTGATGTGTCAATGAAGAACTTTCCGATTGTGAGATTTTCCAAAATATTGCCTGAAGCAATTTTACCCTTCCGCAGGTTAATCTGATTTTCAATCCTGGCAATCAGTTCTTCAATGCTGAAAGGTTTCCTTATGTAATCCGTTCCGCCGGCCTGGAAGCCTTCAACAACATGGGAGGTGTCTGTTTTGGCGGTCAGAAATATCACAGGCAGACCGGGAAATAAACCTCTGATCGTTTTGCAGAGACTGTAACCATCTGTGTTAGGAAGCATTATGTCGAGGATGCAGATGTCGGGAGTGTTGTTCTCAAAACAGGAAAGCACCTTCGCTCCATCCTTTTCCCATTGAACATCATACCCCTGTTTTGTAAGAGTATCGCTGACAATCTTACCCAATGCAGGCTCATCCTCGACGTAGAATATCTTTGTCTTCCTGATCATGCAAGTGGTATTTTGAGTATAAACGAACAGCCTTTTCCGAGGTTCTTCACTTCAATGCTCCCTTCATGCTGTTTCATAACAAGCGAAGCAAAGCTGAGGCCAAGACCGTACCCTTTCACATTGTGCACGTTACCGGAAGGAACCCTGAAGAATTTCTCGAAAATTTTATCCTTGTATTCATCGGGAATGCCCGGGCCGTTATCTTCAACAATGATGCATGCAAATCCATCATTTTCGGATGAGCTGATGTTGATTACAGGCGCTTGGTCGCAATACTTTATACTGTTGTCAAGAAGGTTCATTATGACCCCTTTGATTAACAGGGGATCGCATATAACCGTAAGTTTCCTGTTTGCAGGATGGAAAGTTATGCTTCCTTTTTCCTGGATTCTTACCTGCATGGTCGAAGAGACATCTTCAACAAGATTATTCACATTTGTCGCGGTGAAAGTGTGTTTTCCCGCGTCCTGTTCAATTAAGGAATGATCAAGTACGCGGTTGATAAGATCCTCAAGTCTCTTTGTTTCCGACTGTGCCAGCTGCATATATTCTTCCATCAATCCAGGATCATCTTTCAGATTGTACTTACTTAATGATTCCAGCGCAAGGCTGATTGAAGCCACAGGTGTTTTAAGCTCGTGCGTCATGTTGCTTACGAACTCATTCCTGAGATTGTTGAGAATTGCATGGTCGCGAAGGCTCCTGTAGGAAAGCATGAAAGCCAGTGCAGTAAGGCAGACTAGAAGAATTCCGAAAAGTACCTGGGGAAGGATTTTCCCGGCGAGATACCTATTGTAATTTTCAATTGAAACCGGGGGAAGCGCGAAAGGATTGAGAGGTGCGAGGTAAAGTGTTCTCTTAAGGCGGACATTTTCTGAAGAGTCACTTACCCAGATGAGATTGAAGTTCATTCCTGCATTTTCAAGCCTGTTGTGAAAATGAATCTTGAAGGCGGTGGTATCGGGTATGATTCCGAAATTCCTGGTCACGGGCTTGTCGCTCAGGGTATCACCGGCATGCGAGATAATCATCTTCACGCTTCTTATGAGCATGTCATCATTTGTTTTTCTCAACCTTATGGTATCGGGTAAGCCGGCACCAGGATCGTGAGATTGGTTTAACCTTACCGTCACATGTTTGCTGCCTTCCAGCCTTACTATACCGGTAATATTGTTCCTGCCCTTTGCCAGTGAATCGTCCTTCCCCCGCAGAACAGGACTGACATAACTCCTGAACAGCAGGGTATCAACCATTTCGTCCTGGGCCTCCAGGTAAAGAGTTGTCAGGTCGTTTTCCAGCCTGCTTTTTTCTTCATGGTACTGCGACCTCAGCCATTGAAGGACAAAAACTGTCAGGAGCACCTGGCTTGTGATCATCAGCATAAGAATCCTTGTATGTTTCTTTGTGCTCTTCATAATATACTGAGTACAAATATAATTTCCTGTGATACATTTTATTCCTCTATTAACCTTAATTAACCTCAATTGCTTCAGGGTTAACCTCACTAATGATTTTGTGTGCATATTTTTGAAAGAAAAAACGATTATGAAAATTCACATGTTTCTTTCTGTTTTTACAATGTCGGCTGCCATAATGAATGGACAGCAAAATATTCAGGTGAGCTCGGGAAAAATCACCTATGATGAAAAGGTGAAAATCGAACTTAAGCTCGAAGGAGATGCTGCCGCCATGGCGGCCAATCTTCCAAAAGAGCGGAGGATGGAAAAGATCCTGACTTTCAACGGTGAAGCCATGCTGTTTGAAGACGGGAACAGGAATGTTGAGGATGAGATGGTTCCCCAGTCAGAGCATGGTGATGGGGCCATACGGGTAAGGATGATGGTATCAGGTGAAAATAAGATTTACACAGACCTGAAAACTAAGAAGGTGATTGATCAGAGAGATTTCATGAACCGTATTTTCCTTGTTGAAAAGGACCTTCCCGTGATTGACTGGAAAATTTCCGGCAACCAGAAGATGATACTTGGTTATAACTGCATTGAAGCGACCAGGACTGATACTGCAGGAAATAAAACTGTGGCGTGGTTCGCTCCTTCAATAAATGTGGGCGGAGGGCCGTCAGGTTTGGGCAGCCTTCCCGGAATGATACTCGAGGCGGATATCAATAACGGATCTCGCATTTACGTCGCCAAAACAGTAGAATCGCTGAAACCTGTTGAGGTGAAAATTCAGAAGCCAAAAGATGGGAAGTTTGTCACAGAAGACGAATACAAGAAAATAGTTGCGGAGAAGCTCAAGGAAATGGGTGTTGAGGAAGGTGCAGGTGGCAACCAGATGAGGATCGTTATCAGACATCAATAAGAACTGCGATGAAAATTTTTCTTATCACAGCGTTTCTTGGCATCTGCAGCCTGGTTTCAGCACAGACTTTTTTGCTGACCGGGGAGATACTGAATGACAAGGCTGAACCAGTCTCCTCCGCAGCTGCCGTCCTTCTGAATCCTGCCGATTCGACCCTGCTCTACTTCTCAATCACCGGCAATAATGGCCAGTTTGAAATGAGGAACGTGAGAAAAGGCTCATATCTTCTCCAGGTATCACTGCTGGGTTACCAAACTTATTACAGGAGTGTTGAGGTTCCCGCCGCGGGAGAAAACCTCGGCAGCATTCTGCTTGTTCCCAAAGTTTTCGGAATAGATGAGGTGACGATAACAGGCGAAAGGATCCCGATCAGGATCAAGGCCGACACGATAGAATATGACTCCAAAGCCTACAATGTAAAACCTGATGCTGTGGCAGAAGACCTCATCAAAAAACTTCCCGGTATCGAGGTAGACAGGGCAGGAAATATCAAAGCACTAGGCGAGGATGTCAATAA
>JBLNAO010000015.1:0-3895 GCA_050259395.1 Chloroflexota bacterium | reverse complement strand
ACTTTCGCATTAAACAAATTTTCTGTATGAATCTAGCACTCATCGGGTACGGAAGAATGGGGCACGAGATAGAAGCTGCTGCTGTTAAGAGGGGCCACGTTCTGAAACTTATAATCGATGTAAATAATATCAATGATCTGAACAGCGAAAACCTGAAAGGTATAGATGCTGCCATCGAGTTCACTTTTCCTGAGGCAGCTCTGGGGAACATCATGACGTGCATCAAGAACAGGATCCCGGTTGTGTCAGGCACAACAGGCTGGCTCAAAGATTATGAGAAGGCAGCCGAAGCTTGCAGGAAACATCGTTCCGCGTTTATTCATTCAACAAATTTCAGTATCGGGGTAAACCTCCTTTTCATGTTGAATGCACAGCTGGCAAAGCACATGAGCAGATATCACGATTATTCTGTTTCGATCGAGGAAATCCATCACACCAAAAAACTCGATGCACCAAGTGGCACTGCCATCACCCTGACGGAAGGCATTTCACACAATCATCCCGGATATGACGGATGGATTTTCCCCGGTGAATCGGCTGAAGGAAAAATCCCTGTTACTGCTGTCCGTGAAGGGAATGTTCCCGGAACTCACATAGTTACATGGGATTCTGAAATCGACACAATTACTCTCAGGCATGAAGCAAAAAACAGGAAAGGGCTCGCTCTCGGCGCTGTAATTGCGGCGGAATTCATACACGGGAGGGAAGGAGTGTTCACAATGAGCGACGTAATGGGATTCTGATTATAATTCATACTTTTGTCCCTCAACATTTAAATATATATGACTGATTTGCTTACAAGAAAAAACATAAGATTTGCGATTGCGGCACTTCTTTATATAATAGTTGTAATCTGGATTGGCAATTTCTGGCTGTTGCTGGGTCTTCCGGTTATTTTTGACATTTATGTTTCCGAAAAGGTCAACTGGACTTTCTGGAAAAAGCGTTATGGCAAGAACAGTACGCTTGTTGAATGGCTCGATGCACTGATTTTTGCTGTGATTGCCGTCAGCCTTATCAATATCTTTCTTTTTCAGAACTACCGTATTCCGACACCTTCCATGGAGAAGTCATTGCTTGTCGGCGATCATCTTTTCGTGAGCAAGCTGGCCTACGGCCCAAGGATGCCTAATACTCCCATTGCATTTCCGTTCACACAGCACACAATGCCACTCACAAAAGGGAAATCCTGGTCAGATGCTGTTCAATGGCCCTACAAAAGGCTTAAAGGACTGGGAAAGGTGAGGAACAACGATCCGATCGTATTTAATTTTCCTGCCGGCGACACGGTGGTTGTGGAAGAGCAGACAACGAGCTATTACGAAATAGTGCGCAGGCGTGCAGAGGATCTTCAGGAAAGGGATCGTTTCACCGGGACTGTTAAACCTGAGAGCTATTATGTTCAGGAGGCAAGAAATTATGTGAGGGACAGAAACACAATAATTTACAGGCCTGTGGACAGGAGGGATAATTATGTAAAAAGGTGCATCGGCATCGCCGGCGACACTGTTACTATCAAGTCCGGTGATGTTTATGTGAATGGAAAGCTTCTGGCCGATAATGGAACCCAGCAGATGACTTATATTGTCAGCACAAATGGAACTACAATAAATCCAAAAGCATTTGAAAGGCTTGGAATATCAAAATCTGACCAGGAAATGATGTCAGGTTCTGCATATTATCTTCCTCTTACCAAGGGCAATGCAGCCACAATAGAAAAGTTTACGAATGTTACTGAAGTGGCTCCCGTTACTGAAAGGCCAGGGGTATATAAACCTCATATCTTTCCGCATGACCCTGCCTTCAGGTGGAATGATGATAATTATGGTCCGATATGGATCCCGGAGAAAGGCGCTACTGTTAAGCTCGATACATCAAACCTTCCCTTGTATGAGCGGATCATCGACGTTTATGAAGAAAATGACCTGAAGGTTGAAGGCGGAAACATTATAATCAACGGTCAGCCAGCCGACAGCTACACCTTTAAAATGAATTATTACTGGATGATGGGGGATAACAGGCACAACTCCGCCGATTCACGGTACTGGGGATTTGTTCCTGAAGACCATATAGTGGGCAAGCCGAAATTCATCTGGCTCTCGATTGACAAAGAAGCCACGGGACTGAAGAAGATCAGGTGGAACAGGATGTTCATGGGGGCGAAGTAGTTAATACCTTCTTTAGTTGTTATTGTACCCCGACCTCTCCCCAACCCCACCCGAGGTGGGATGGGCTAATTTCAGGAAAATATCAGATCATAATCTCTCCTAAATCTTTTCCACTATTGTCTCCCTCGCCCCCCGGGAGAGGGAGATTCAGAGGGAGAGGTCATAGACGGAAAGATAAGTGACAGAATTCAGAATAGTCATGAAAAAATAAAAGGGCACCAACTGATGCCCTTTTTCAATATCCTATTTTCTGATTATTCTTTCACTCTGTCTACAATTGCCTTGAAGGCTTCAGGGTGATTCATTGCCAGGTCGGCAAGTGTTTTCCTGTTCAGTGAGATCTCTTTTTTCTCGAGTTTACCGATAAATTCAGAGTAGCTCATATCATACTGGCGCACTCCTGCATTTATCCTCTGTATCCATAACGCCCTGAAAGCGCCTTTCTTCTTTTTCCTGTCGCGATACGCATACCCTAATCCTTTATCGAGGGTATTTTTTGCAACTGTGATAACGTTTTTTCTTGAACCGAAGTTACCTCTCGTCTGCTTGAGCACCTTTTTTCTCCTGGCGCGCGAAGCAACTGCATTTACTGATCTTGGCATAACTCACTTTTTTGAATGTCAGCGTTCCGCTTTGTGGAAACTTACCTGCTGAACAATCTGTTAATACTAAAAATACTTAATCGATCAAAGAACAATTATTTCATTCCGAGCATGAGCTTGACATTCTTCCTGTCAGCATGGCTTACCTCGCCATCATAACCAAGGAACCTCTTCCTTTTGGTGGATTTTTTGGTGAGAATGTGGCTCTTGAACGCGTGTTTACGCTTGATCTTACCTGTTCCGGTCAAAGTAAATCTTTTCTTTGCACCCGGATTTGTCTTCATTTTTGGCATTTTCTCTTTCCGAATATATATTAAAAAAACTATTTCTTTTTCTTCGGTGAAAACGATACGATCATCCTTTTCCCTTCCAGTTTCGGAAGCTGTTCCACCTTGCCGTATTCCTCAAGGTCGTTCGCAAAACGGAGAAGCAGCACCTCACCCTGTTCCTTGAACAAAATAGACCTTCCTTTAAAGAACACGTAAGCCCTTACCTTTGCACCTTCTTCGAGGAATTTGATTGCATGCTTGAGCTTGAAATTATAATCGTGATCATCTGTGTTCGGGCCGAACCTGATCTCTTTTACGACAACTTTCGAAGTCTTGGATTTGATCTCCTTCTGCTTCTTCTTTTGCTGATAGAGAAACTTCTGATAATCAACGATCTTGCATACAGGTGGATCGGCAGTGGGGGATATTTCCACAAGATCCAACTCCATGCTGTCCGCCAGCCTGAGAGCATCCTGGATGCTCATAACTTTTGCTTCTATTTCTTCACCTACAACTCTGACCACCCTGGCAGTGATCCTCTGGTTAATTTTGTGAGCCGGCTGGACTACCCTAGCCGGGCTTCGCCTAATGGGTAAAGCTATAGCTCTTTCCTCCTATCTTTGGTTAATACTAAACTACTCTGTTGCAATTTCCTTTTTAATTTCAGAGTTGATGAAAGTCACAAATTCTTCCAGTTTCATGCTGCCAACATCACCCGATCCCTGCTTTCTGACTGAAACCGTGTTGTTTTCAACCTCTTTTTCACCTATTATAAGAAGGTAGGGAATGCGCTTTAATTCATTATCCCTGATCTTCTTACCTATTTTTTCACTCCTCTCGTCAATTAGTGTGCAAA
>JBLNAO010000014.1:0-4266 GCA_050259395.1 Chloroflexota bacterium | reverse complement strand
CACGTCTTAACAGCCTGTCAATAAGAGCGCTTGCGATACACTCCGGCATGTTTGCCGAAGAGATCGACAACACAATCGAGAATGCCATTTACGGTGATTACAAGTTTCTTTATGTTTCACCTGAAAGACTTGCCGCCAGAGATTTCATCGGCAGGGCAGGAAGGCTTAACCTGTCTCTGGTTGCCATAGATGAAGCCCACTGCATATCGCAATGGGGATATGATTTCAGACCATCTTACCTGAAGATTGCTGCATTGCGCGATGTCATTCCTGCGAAAGTGCCTTTCCTCGCACTCACAGCATCTGCAACATCGCATGTAATTGATGATATAATGGAGAAGCTTCAGTTCAGGGAAAAAAATGTACTGAGGACTTCGTTCGACAGAAAGAACCTGACCTACCTCGTGAGGAAGGTGGAAGATAAGAGCGCCTACCTGGTTAATGCAGTTAAAAAAGCGCAAGGATGCGGGATAGTTTATGTTAGAAGCCGGAAAAAATCGGCTGAGGTTGCTGAATTGCTCACATCCAACGGAATCAGCGCCGATTTTTACCATGCGGGACTCAGCAACGAACTTCGCGACAGCAGGCAGAATGCCTGGACTAAGGATAAGATCAGGGTAATAGTCTCAACAAATGCTTTCGGGATGGGGATAGACAAACCAGACGTAAGATTTGTAATACACTGGGATGTTCCTGATTCGCTGGAAAATTATTACCAGGAGAGCGGGAGAGGGGGCCGCGACGGGAAACCTGCCTCGGCTGTATTATTGTTTGCCCCGGCCGACAAGAGCAGGCTTACGGAAGCTATGAGGAAAAAATTTCCGCCGGTTGAGAAGATCAAGGATATATATGAAGCCATCTGTAATTATCTCCAGGTGCCTGTCGGGTCGGGAAAGGAAGGAATTTTTGAGTTCAACATGGCCGATTTTGTGTCGAAATACAGGCTTCCTGTCACCGAGACAGTGAACAGTCTCCAGTTCCTGCAACGCGAGGGTTATATGGAATTTACGGAAGAGATCAATAATCCTTCCAGGGTTCACTTCACAGTATCACGCGATGATCTTTACAGGTTCCAGGTGGCGAATGAGGCCCTCGACAGCTTTATAAAGCTCCTTCTCAGGTCTTATACAGGTATGTTCAGCGAGTTTGTGCCAATCAACGAAGAAGATCTTTCGCGCAAATCAGGCGCCTCAAGGGATGCGATCTACCAGTTCCTTGTAAGGTTGTCGTCATCGAATATAATTAGGTACATACCCGGAAAGAAGGCATCACTTGTAATTTTCAGGGAGGAAAGGCTGATGCGGAAGGCGCTGATGATATCGCCCGAAAATTACCTGCGCGTAAAGGAAAGATATGGTGAGAGACTGGGCAGGATGATTGAATATGCCGATTCGGAAGATCTCTGCAGGAGTGCCATGCTGCTTGATTATTTTGGTGAAGAATCAGGGAAGTGCGGCAGGTGCGACGTTTGCAGAAAAAATTCCGGGAAAAGGGATGAGGTGAATGAGACCCTCAAAATATCGGGGAAGATCTCTGAACTGCTTGCAGAAAATCCTCTCGAGGCAAATGCCATTGCCAAAATGCTGGATTTTCCGGAGGAAAAAGTGATTAAAGCCCTCCGCCATCTTCTCGACAGCGATAAAATCAGAACGGGACCTGACAACAAGCTTTACCTGATCTGACCCGGTTCATTGATTCCTGTAAGCGGTCAAGCTCACAATTATATCTATCTTTGTGCCTGCCCGCGGGTTAGCTGGGGCAGAGTTTCTTCAGTTGATGTTTCTGCGATCGGTCAGGCGTAGACTTATATGGCAAATGAGACGAATTTATACGGCAAAGCTCTTAAGCTCAGTTACTTCACGGTGATTTACAATATCATTGAGGGAGTAGTTTCAACTGTCATGGGCTATGAAGATGAAACACTCGCATTGTTTGGGTTCGGAGTAGATAGCTTCATTGAGGTAATGTCGGGTATGGGAATACTTATTATGATAATGAGAATCCAAAAGAATCCGCTTTCACCAAGACGACCCTTTGAAATAACAGCCCTTAAAATTACAGGTTATGCATTTTTCATTCTTTCGGCAGGTCTTCTGACAGGTATCGTCATTAACCTGATAAATGGACATAAGCCTGAAACAACATTCTGGGGAATAATAATCTCACTTGTTTCGATAGCTGTGATGATCTGGCTGATGCTTGCAAAAAGGAATGTTGGAAAAAAGCTTGATTCCGAACCGATTGTATGCGACAGCAACTGCACGAAGGTTTGTGTTTACATGTCTGTTGTGCTCCTTCTTTCCAGCCTTATTTACGAGCTGACAGGTTTCGCTTATGCAGATTCTATCGGAGCCGCAGGATTGATATGGTTCTCTGTTTCTGAAGGCAGGGAAGCTCTCGAAAAGGCAAGGGAAGGAATTGCTTCCTGATATTTCATTTATTGCCATATTGATTACATTTACGGATTCAAAAAATGATCCCGCAAATGTCGGATGAGGAAGATTTCCTTGACAGGATAGGTGAGCTTGCAGAGAAACAGAAAGCCGGTGAATCTTTTCTCCCTGAGAAAGGAAAAACCGATCTTTCATCTTTCACAGCAGATGATTTCCCCGAAGTTGAGATCACCAGCCAGACTGATCAGAAGATCAGGGAGCTGAATGAGATTGTAAGATCCATCGAGAGCCGCACTTCCGGGAACAGGGAGATTGTCCTCGATCAGAATTATAAAATAAATTATCGAAGTGAGCTTAACAGGGCTCAGCTGGCAGCCGTGACTTCAATAAAAGGTCCCGTACTTGTCATAGCAGGGGCCGGAAGCGGCAAAACACGTGTTATAGTCCACCGGGTTGCCTTCATGCTCGAAAACGGAATCGATCCAAACGAGATCCTCCTTCTTACATTCACAAGGAAGGCTGCAAGCGAGATGCTCGGCAGGGTCCAGGCGCTGCTGCAGAGCAATACCGCACAGAAGATCTTCGGCGGCACATTCCATTCATTCGCTAATTACATCCTGAGGAAATACTCCGGGCTCCTGGGAATTCACCCTTCATTTACCATAATCGATTCTGAGGATGCAGCAGATACAATCGACCTTATCAAGTCTGAGCTTAAGATCGAGAAGAAGGAAAAAGCATTTCCGAAAAAGCACCGCCTCCAGGAGATCTTCTCTTCAGCCAGGAACAGGAATATGACTATCAGGGATGTCATCATGAATGATTTCCAGGGGCTGATCGAATACATGGATCAGATCGAACTCATAAACAAAGGGTATGCAAGATACAAGAAGGCTGCACGGATCTTTGATTACGATGACCTGATGGATGTGCTGCGTGATTCGCTCCGCGACAACCCGGTATTCAGGAGAAGGCTGAACGAACATTTCAGGTACATAATGGTGGACGAATACCAGGATACCAACGTGGTTCAGAAGCAGATTGTGGAATACCTGGCCGAAACACACCGCAATATACTTGTTGTCGGCGATGACGCACAAAGCATATATTCATTCAGGGGCGCCAACTACGAGAACATTCTCAGGTTTCCTCAGAAGTACCCCGATTGCGCCGTGATAAAGATCGAGGAAAATTACAGGAGCAACCAGAAAATACTTGATTTCACGAATGAGATCATACTCAATTCCCGGATAGGGTACAAGAAAAAACTATATTCGAGCATGCCTTATGATCAGCTGCCGCTTGTCAGGAAGTTTTATGATCAGCAGACGGAAGCTGAGTTCATCGTTGACAGGATACTCGAATATCGTGAAAAAGGTGTGGCACTTAATCATATTGCCATCCTGGTAAGAGCTTTCTGGCATGCAAGATATATCGAAATCGAACTGAACAGGAGAAGCATTCCGTACATTGCTGTCGGTGGCCTTGCGTTCAACGAAAGGAAGCATGTAAAGGATATTATTTCTTACCTGAGGATAGTTCAGAATCATTATGATGCAGTTGCCTGGCACAGGGTTCTGAAGTACCTGCCGGGCGTAGGTCTGACCACTGCCCGCAAGATAATTGAAGGCATTGTGAAGCAAAATGGGCTGGATACCGGATCGTTCGAAAAGGCTAAATTTTCAGGAGCCCTGAACCGCCTCGTGATAATGCTGAACGTAGCTGAAGCAGCCACGAGCATACAGGCCAAAATTGAAGTTATCAGAGAATATTATTTCCCTATTCTCCAGGCAGAGGAACCTGACTTCCAGGTGAGGCTTCTCGATATAAATGTGCTTGTGGATCTTGCATCGAAGTATGAAACCCTCGACAA
>JBLNAO010000013.1:0-3161 GCA_050259395.1 Chloroflexota bacterium | reverse complement strand
AATCCCACAAGGATTGCATCTACCTTATTCTCAAATTCCCTTAACACCATAGGATTTGACACGTTCAGGGCAACAATTACCTTGCCTGCTGCAGATGCCGCATTCAGAACGAGATCCAGATCACTTTCATTCCTTATGATTGCCGTTTTGCCGAAATAAGAGCGGTTCTCCTTTTTCAGTGTCTTCTGGTCACCATATCCGTCAGGCGATGACTCTGTAACCTCAATCATATCTCCTCCGAGAGACTCCTTCCTGACAAATTTTGAAGTTGCCGTATAGGGACGATATTGCAGTGAGATAGGCAGATACGTATATTCCTTGCCTTCGGTAGTAATGCCTCCGAATCCCATGTATGTTGGATTCCCGTTTTGAGGGCTGGTTATCCTTACAAGAGCAAAGTCGCACCTGGCTATATCAGCTGCCGATGCACGTATGATGTCATTCGAGGATAATGTGGGGTTGCCCTTTTCATCTGCAGGGCCTGTTAATTTCCCGGCTATCGCATCGGTTATGACATTGAAGTACTGACCGGCTGTTTCGGGATTGAAGGCCGGGTTTGCTGATGCCGGAACAGCTTGACGCCCGGTAGCTGCCGCCTGATACACCCTCGGGATATACACCGTCATTTTTGGTGTACCTGCTGAAGCCTTGTGAATAATGCCATTACTGTTCTTCAGCATAACGACAGATCTGAGCATTGCCTGGTAGCCCCGTGCGTTGTGTTCCGCATTGTTTGGTACAGTTTCGGCTTTTTCAATGCTGAGATACGGGTTGTCGACAATTCCAATGTTGAAATGAGTTCTCAGTATCCGTTCGGTCGAATGCGTGATCATCTCCTTCATTGCTTCTTCGCCATGCTTTTTAATCCCGAGCTTATATGCTTCCATGGCCAGATTTATATCCTCAGTCCCGGACCTGCCCTCACCGCCGTAGGCATCACATCCGGCCTCCAGTATAGCCAGCATGCATTCGGCCGGAGACTTATCTTCCATGCCGAAATTCTTTCCTGTAATAATACCAAAGTCAGTCAGGATATAGCCATCCCAGCCGTATTTTCCTCTTAATAAAGTGTTGATTTTATATGAGCTATAGCTGGAAGCAACACGCTGCCTTCCAACAGGAGACCCATCTTTTTCAATGCCTGTTGAAAAGTTCGTCATGGCAGCCGTAACCGCTTCAGTCTTGCCTGGCAGATTCATACATGCGACAAACGGCAGGAGATGCGTGAAGAACTGCCCGCCCGGGAATACGTTGTATGCACCGTCGCGCGTATGAGACTCGCGACCGCCTTCAGCAGCGCCGTCTCCGGGAAAATGCTTCATCTGGTTGTTCACACTGTGTTCGCCCCAGCCCAGGTCATTTCCATTTTCATCGTATGTTGATTGCCATGCGTTAATTACTGCCCTTGCCATATCCATCGACAGGGCGGGGTCTTCGCCGAATGTGCCTGAGATACGTTTCCAGCGGGGTTCAGTGGCCAGGTCCATCTGTGTTGCGACCTGCATCGAGATTCCCATGGCGCGCCACTCTTCTGACATCAGCCTTCCGTATTCAGCTCCTACTTCAGGATCGAATGTTGCAGCCATTGCAAGGTTGCTGGGCCATTCCGATACATCTCCTGATCTTGGGTCAGCTATCCAGACTGCAGGAATACAGACAACCCCCTTAAGGGTTTCTATGTATTCCTGTACCATGTTGTTCCACGAGGCTTTTACTTTCCCTGTCGTATTTGCACCGGGAGCACGCAGCTGCCTGTAACCGAGTTCCAGCCTGTTTTTGATTACATCATCCAGTGCATCAGCATTGACGGTCCCGATGCCGAAAGGGTTCATTTTCATGCCCATCATCTGCTCCACAGCGAACTCTTTAGCCATGCTTGCCGCCCTTGTCTTATAGTCAACCCGCCAGTCTTCAAATTGATCCAGGAGGTTGTTCCTGTTAAGATCCTTGAACGCGTACCTGTCGACCTGGATGAGCTTAAGCCCGGAACTCTTTGAATACCCCAGGGTGGCTCCGTCTTCATTTGTCACCATAGTCCAGCCGTCCGGGGTAAGTACTTCCACCCATTTGACTTTGCCCGATGCGGCCCGGTCAGGTTTCATTGGATAATCCTGGGTGTTGAAGGCAAAATGCAGAGCAGCAACGCCTGCCAGCAGTACCAGGATAAAAATAGTTTTTCCTGATGAAGTTTTGTGGTTGAATGATTTCATTGGGTTGATTCCTTAATTATGAAAGTAATTTGCATTTAACCCGGGCAACCGGGAAAAGATCAGGTTATCGAATCTTAGGTGTATAAATTTCTTTGTGTCTCTGGTTAAAAATAAGTGAAATAATTCAGAAAAAATTATCTTCTTCACAATTATAGGTGTTTGCAATTGTATATTCAGAAATTGTTGAGAATTCCATTTCATTATGATTGCGGTATGTGGTGAGAAATGATGCATGTGTCTTTGGGACATATGTAATTGAAAAATTCCTTAAATTTATAGCTTACTTATACCTGATAAAACCAATTAACCTATGAAACACAAGAATTTCTTATGGCTGATGATCCTTGCCGGATTTCTCTTTTCAGCCTGTGACAATCAAAAGAATAATGTTCTGACCGAACAGGAAAAACAGGAAGGATGGACGCTTCTCTTCAATGGCGAGAACCTTGATGGGTGGCGCGATTTCAAGGGTGAAAACAATGAGATAAAGGCTCCCTGGACAGTTGAGAATGGAATGATAGCTTCCCTTGGGAAAGGGAGCGACAGCACAGGGTACATTGTAACCCAGAAGGAATATGAAAACTTCATCGTTGATTTCGACTGGAAGATCCAGGACGGCGGGAACAGCGGATTCCTTTACCATGTAGTGGAAAGGCCCGAGTACAAAGTGCCTTACATCACCGGTCCTGAGTACCAGCTTCTCGATGATCTCGGTTTTGCTTCACCCCTGCAGCCCTGGCAGAAACTCGGGGCTGATTACGCAATGTACGTACCTGATTCAACAAAAAAGGAGGTAAGGAAAGCAGGTGAATGGAATAACACAAGAATTGTTTTCGATAACGGATGGGTTGAATACTGGCTTAACGGTCAGAAGCTCCTTGAGTTCGAAGCATGGACAGATGACTGGTTTTCACGCAAAAACAGCGGGAAATGGGACAATGCGCCGGAATA
>JBLNAO010000012.1:0-7073 GCA_050259395.1 Chloroflexota bacterium | reverse complement strand
GGCTGACGTGTCGAGGCCGGGAGATATAATCAATCTGATTCAAAAGGTTGCAGAGAAATATTTATCGATAGACATCCTGATAAACAATGCTGGCATCTCCAGCCATGAATCGCCATACGATCTTTCTGTTGAGAGGTGGGATGAAATCATCAACACCAATCTTCGGTCTGTTTTCCTTTGCTCGCGTGAGGCTGCACGGATAATGAAAAAACAGGGAAGAGGATCGATCGTAAATATCTCTTCCACAAGGGCTTTCATGTCCGAGCCTGACAGCGAAGCTTACGCCGCTTCAAAGGGGGGGATTATTGCACTTACTCATGCCCTTGCTGCATCGTTCTCAAAAAATCATATCCAGGTAAACTGCATCAGCCCGGGCTGGATAGAAACCGGTGATTACAGCCAGCTGAGGGCAATCGACCACTCACAGCATCTTTCAGGCAGGGTGGGGAAGCCGGGAGACATAGCTTCTGCCTGCCTTTTCCTCACCATGGATGGCAATGATTTTATAAATGGAACAAATATCATCATCGATGGCGGAATGACCAGGAAGATGATATATGAACCGTAGTACTCTGCGTGAGAGCGGGAGCGTCAAGAATCAGTGTATCTTTATTGAATCCTACTTATAGCTCTTTATTGTGTCCAGCTTTTTTTCAAGCTTGCTGACAACCTGCTGCTGATCATCGACCTTACTTTTTGCGGTTTCCTGTTCCGAAATGTTTCCGGGCAGGGTTCGTTCATTCGCTGTTATCTCCTTTTGTGCTTTTTCAATCCTGTCTTCGGCTGAACTGATCTCTCGGTTGATTTTTTTCCTTTCCTTCTCAAGATCTTTCACCTGGTCGGGGCTTTTTGCACCCATCCCGGTTACAGCTGCGGAATCGCCATGGTACTCTTCCGGCGATAATGAAGCAAGTTGTTTCTTCAGGTCTGCGAGCCTCTGCGTTTCTTCTTCTATTGTTCCCTTGCCGGATTCATTTGATTTTTGCATTTTCTCCTGATCATTCTTCAATGCACGGAGATCATTCTCCAGAGAGCGTAATGTTTTCTGCTCCTCATTCAGCTGGTTGTTGACAACTGTAATATACTGTTCTTTTGCAAAATCGAAAAGGTACTTCCGTGCATTGGCATATTCCGTAGCACCTGCATACTTGTTCCGTTCAAGTTCAAAAGCAGACTGAAGCTTCACTCCTTCCGGATTTTTTGCGAGCATGCTATACACGTTCACAGGATTTTCAGAAACGGGTTTAACTTTTGCCCCGAAAATTGAAAGATTCTCGCCTTTCTGAACTACCTTGGACCTTGTGCCTGATTCAAGATATTTAATCCAGTTTTTAAGTGTGGTCTCATAATCAACTTCCGGGATTACAACGGAATAACCGTTAACGTCACCGCTACCGAAGTTGAAATTATCTTCCGAAACAACGATGGGATTCTGAGCCCTGCTTCCTGTGAAAAGGAAAAGGGACAAGATCAGCAATGAGTAAAAATGTTTCATAATATTATTTTTTAGTTACAGACTGACTGAGAGACGACAATTGACCTTCTTTATAAAAGAAAAGCTTTTGTAAATAAGGTTGTGAAAATGAGACACTTGTCAATCAAGTGTTTAACAAGAAATAAGCCCGTTTGTTTACGGTTTTATCACAATTATTTTAATACTCCAAACTCTCAGGAATGAAGGACAGCGTACCGGTTCTGATATGGTTTACAAGGACTCAGGATGGGTGAAATAAATAAGAGTTGAAGAGAAGAGGAGAGGGGAGTGTAAAATTCGGAGAACTTGGTATGAAGAGGTGAAGGCATTGAGGCTGTGAGGCAAGCTGATAAAAAAATTCTTTATAAAATAAATTTTACTATTTTTGCAGACCGAAGTTCAAAAGGAAACTATATGGCGGATGATTGTACTTTTGCTCCTGACGCTTCGGTCGGGATTTCGCTCCGCTCAACTTTCGCCTTTTTCCTTTCGCCTTCCGAATGGTCGGTTGACCGAGTGGCTAGGTAGCGGTCTGCAAAACCGTGTACGGCGGTTCGAATCCGCCACCGACCTCAACCCCACTAAAACCCCTTGATTATCAAAGGGGTTTTTTTGTTAGGGCAGTTATTGGGGCATTTGGGGAAGAAGGCGCCATCTAAACACATGCTCTCTGTTTGAACCTAAGCTGCTGAATTCTGTTTATTGCAGAAAAACTTATATGCAGCAAGAATACAAAATTCCGCCCGGCACAAGGATCGGACATGTGCACCTGAAGGTTTCTGACCTTAAAAAATCAATGGATTTTTACTGCGGTCTCCTCGGATTTGAGCTTACAACCATGTACGGCAAAGAGGCAGCATTCGTATCAGCAGGTGGATACCATCATCATGTTGGACTTAACGTATGGCTCAGCAAGGATGCAGAGCCTGCACCCGAAAACTCGCCGGGATTGTTTCATGTGGCTATTCTTTATCCCGAAAGAAAGGACCTGGCAGCCATCCTGAAAAGGATACTCGATGAAGGTTACCCTGTATCGGGTGCATCTGATCATGGTGTTTCTGAGGCTATCTACCTCGAGGACCCTGACAGGAATGGTATCGAGCTGTATTGGGACAAGCCGAAAGAAAATTGGCCTCATAAACCCGATGGTTCACTTGAGATGTACACCCGGTCACTGGATATAAGGAACCTGCTGGCAGAAGTGATGGAATATCACGGCTAAGATCTGGCGCCCTGGTCATTCAGCCACCACAAGGATCTGCGGGGCAGCCTGTTTTATTCTTGTCAGCAGCCAGTCCGACTGTCGCTTTGTTTCTTTTGACAGTTCCTCTCCTGTAGTTACAAGCTCTTCATCCCTCAGGGCTTTTGCTGCCTGCAGGATCACTTTCCAGGATACCTCTATTTCCTTTGTCAGAAGCCAGAGGTCATGAAGATCACGAAGGAGAGCCAGGGATCCTTTCCTCGGTTCTTTAAACAATGTCTGGCTGAGCCTTTCCGGTTCCTTTGTGCCTGTTGCTTTCTCTGCATATTTTTTCCGGAAAGGTTCAATTTTTTTGACGTGCTGATCAGACCATTTCTCCAGCATCAGGCATGTGAAATGGATATCAGGTTCTTCTTTGTGATGATTGGCCACTTTACCGAATGCCTCTGCCATCTGTTGCTCGCTGTTCAGTACAAGCTGGAGATAATCCTGTATATGCATGGCTGTAATTATTTGGTTACATCTGAAAACATGTTTTTCAATCCTGCCACCATCCCTTTTAATCCTTTGCCGGCTTTCTCTATCCTTACGGCAGTATATTTGAAATGAGGCTGTTTGCTTACAGCATCCCATTCGAATATGGTGAGTTCGTTGGCAGCCCTGAGTCTTCCCGGTTTATCCCAATAACCATAATGAAAAGGAATAAAAATATGTCCTTTGATGATTTTCCCGACCCTGGCAGGGGCATACAACTCCCCTCTTGCCGATTCGACATGGACCATGTCTCCTTCACTGATGTTATATTCGGCTGCATCGTCTTCAGAAATCTGCACGAAAGCATCCGGTGCAGCCTCATAAAGCTGAGGCGATCTTCCCGTTTTGGTACGGGTATGAAAATGATATACAATACGACCTGTCGTCAGCATCAAAGGATATTCCCTGCCGGGCACTTCGTGAGGAGGCTGGTAATCTGCCGCCCTGATGATAGCCCTTCCCTTCGGATCATTTGCTTTGTATTCCTCCGGAGTTATCTCTCCCCCGGTTGCCATATCATGGCCATATGTTTCGCAATAATCAGCTTCAGTGTTGAAAATTCCGTCAGTGTAAATATGCTCTGTTCCGTCGGGATGCTGTTCGTTGCAGGGCCATTGAATGCCGCTCCCCTTGCCAAGCTTTTCGTAGGTAAGTCCGGAGTAATCGCACGGCCGTCCTTTCGAGCATTCCTTCCAGGCTTCAAAAGCTTCTTCCGGTGTGTTCCATTTTATCAGTGGCTGGCCATCCTTGTCACGGAAATCCATCCTCCTGGAAAAATCCAGGAAGATATCCATGTCTGATTTCGTTTCACCCGGAGGATCCACTGCCTTATGTGAGATATGCACGGTGCGGTCGACATTTGTAAAACAACCTGTTTTTTCACCCCACAGTGCAGCCGGAAGGACAACATCGGCATATGCTGTTGTTTCCGTCATGAAGGCATCCTGTACAACCAGGAACAATTCTTTCTTATCGAGTATTTTTCTGATTTTATCAAGGAATGGCATCGACACTGCAGGGTTAGTGCCGCTTATCCAAAGCATTTTTATCGATCCCTTCTCTGCATAATGGAATATCTGTGAAGCATGTGTGGGTGGCGCCCAATGTGGAATCACGGCGGGTTCAACATTCCAGATTCGTGCAAGTTCAGCTATATGCTCTTCGTTTTCCCAGTTCCTGAAACCGGGAAGATCGCCGTCAGATCCTGTTTCACGGGTATTCTGTGAAGTAGGCTGTCCGTTCATCTGGTAGATGCCGCAACCTTTTTTCCCGATAAGGCCGCGGATGATATGGATGTTATTAATCTGCACGGCTGCAGCTGTAGCCTGCATCGACTGGTAGACACCCTGTAATGCGGTAGAAACCAGGGTCTTTGACGACCCAAGCAATTTAGCTGCTTCTTTGATTCTGTATTCAGGAACTCCTGTAATTTCACTGACTTTAGCAGGAGAATATTTCGAAACTGTTTTGACAAGCTCTTCGTACCCGGTTGTATGCTTCTCAATGAATTCCCTGTCGATGTTTCCTGAGGCTATTATCAGGTTGAGCAAACCGTTGAGCAGTGCAACATTGGTCCCGACTTTAGGTGCCAGGTGGATGTCGGCTTTTTCTGCAGTAAATGTTGTCCTTGGATCCACCACGATGAGCTTAGGGGCATTTGGTCCTGCAAGCCTGTCAAGGATCCTGGTCCAGAGAACAGTCTGCTGCTCAGCTATGTTATGGCCAAAGAGCATTATCGTTTCAGTTGTATCGAGGTCGGTATATGAACCTGGTTGTCCGTCAGTTCCGAACGAAAGTTTAAGAGCAGCAGCAGCCGTTGCAGTACATAACCTTGTATTGCCGTCCATGTGCGGTGTACCCAGGCCGGCTTTGCCCAGAACAGCCAGTGTGTAATAATCTTCTATAAAAAACTGCCCGGTTGTGTAAAAGCCTATTGCATTGGCTGTATACTTGTCACGGATCTCCTTCGTCTTCCTTACAACCAGGTTCATGGCCTCATCCCAGGATGATTCAACCAGCTTGCCATTTTTCCTGACATATGGTTTCAAAAGCCTGTCTTTGCTGTTATTGGCCATCCATCCGTGCATTCCTTTTGGTCCCAACCTGCCATGGTTCACACTGTCTGTGCCAAGGCCTTTTACTCCCACAATACGACCCTCCTTCACACCAATATCAAGTCCGCATCCGTTCGAACAAAGCACGCAGGAAGACCGCACCCATTTTTCTGGTTCTTCCTCTGTGAATTCATCCTCTCTCACAGGCCAATTGCCAAAATATGGCAGCCTTTCCCCCCAGATATCTGCAATAGAATCTCTTGTAACCATACCGGCGACCTCAGTTCCGGAATCGTGAATCTTTCTCATGATTTACTGTTTTTCAAATAACAATAACCAATACAAATATGTTTTTAGAAATGAGTAAGATGTAAAACGAAAGGCTTTTTATATATTTAACGTGACTCAACTTCACAGTATCTTTATAAAAAACTGAACATGACCGATAAATCTCTTCCGAAAGCAACACAATGGATCCTCACCATAATCAGGATCGTGGTTGGCTGGCATTTCCTCTATGAAGGAGTTGCAAAGCTTATCTCAGGCACATGGAGCTCGGCGCCTTTCCTGGCGGGATCGAGATGGATCTTCGCTCCTGTTTTCAATGCCATGGCCGATAATGCAGCCGTTACCGGCATAGTGGATCTTCTGAATATATGGGGTATGATCCTTATCGGTGCCGGGCTTATTCTCGGCGTATTCATAAGATTTGCAAGCGCTTCAGGTGCCCTCTTGGTTCTGCTGTATTTTGTGGCTTATCCTCCGATACCCGGATACACGGTGAGTGTACCTGCCGAAGGAAGCTACCTCTGGATAAATAAAACCCTGATCGAATTTTTTGTTCTGCTCGCCTTTGTGTTCATACCGGGTGAAATGCAGTTTTCACTCATGCGGCTTTACCGGCGCTGGAAGGATGAGAAAGCAAGAAAACCCATCCCTTCGAAGGTGAGAGACAGCAGGCGTGAGGCGATCAAGGACCTGATCTCCATTCCTGCATTGGGAATGTTTGCATACGCCCTTTACAGAAAGCGCAAATGGGATAGCTTCGAAGAAAAACTGCTCAAGGTTGAGGGTATCGATGCGAATTCCGGATCAACACTCCTGAAATTCAACTATGCCGGACTGAAAGATCTTAAAGGCACTGTTCCCTCCGGAAATATAAGCTATACGGATGTTAACGGCAAACCGGCACAATTTGAGCTTAGCCGCATCGTTATGGGAGGAAACCTCATCGGGGGCTGGGCACATGCGAGGGACCTTATCTATGTTTCAAAGCTGGTAAAGACCTATCATACAGACGAAAAGGTGATGCAGACACTTGCACTTGCCGAAAAATGCGGAATAAATGCCATAATCACAAACCCACAGCTTGGCAGGATAATCCAGAAGTACAGGCACGAATTCAAGGGTAAGATGAAGTTCATCTCTGACTGCGGGATGGGTCTCGACTTTCAGCAGGGCATCCAAACATCACTGGCCGTCGGGGCTGATGCTCTTTATTGCCAGGGTGAGATCGCCGATCGCTGGACGGACCCGGTATGGGAAGACAAAAAAGGCAGATCTCTTAATCAAAGGATGGAGCTTATAAAACAGGGCATAGAGGAAATAAGGAGTCATGGCAAGCCTGCCGGGATCGGGGCTCATAAAATTGAAGCAATAAAGAGATGTGTCGAATACGGAATCAAGCCTGATTTCTGGGTAAAAACCTGTCACAGCCATGAATACTGGTCAGCCAGGCCGGGCGAAACATGGAAAGACAATATGTTTGACTTTGATCCTGCAGAGACTATCAGGTTCATGGGTACACTCA
>JBLNAO010000011.1:0-11072 GCA_050259395.1 Chloroflexota bacterium | reverse complement strand
GGCAGTTACGTTATTGCCGCAATACTGCCTTCTTACCAGGAAAGATGCGGATCCTCGCTGATCTACATGGTTGAAAAACTTATAGAATTGACGGGTCATAAGACCTCAGGATTTTACAAAGATAATCCTGAAGAATTTGTGGGCAAAATCAGGGAGATTAAGGCTGAAGGCAGGAAAGTGCTGCTTATAGGTGTAAGTTATGCCCTTTTGGATCTCGCAGAAAGAAATTCACCTCCCGATCTATCCGGTGTAGTCGTCATGGAAACCGGCGGCATGAAGGGAAGGAGAAAGGAAATCACACGGGGTGAGCTTCACTCACTTCTGAGGAAAAAGCTTAATGTTGACCGGATTCATTCTGAATACGGAATGACTGAGTTGCTGAGCCAGGCATATTCAACCGGAAACGGGATATTCCGCTGCCCGCCCTGGATGAAGATACTAATCAGAGATCCGCAGGATCCTTTCAAGATTATAACCGAACCCGGGAAAACCGGAGGGATAAACATAATCGACCTTGCGAACGTCAATTCCTGCTCATTTGTTGCAACTTCCGACCTTGGAAAGCTTCATGAGGACGGCAGCTTCGAAGTGCTGGGGCGTTTCGATAACAGCGATGTAAGAGGATGTAACCTGATGGTTGAATAACCCCAAGCCCGCGCGGTAGCCTCGCGCGAGGGCAGGAGTCTAGCTTATCCCCAGCTTTTTCTTTATCTCCTCCGGTATGGCATCCTTATGAACCATAATGAAGATGGTCTTTGCCCTGACGTAATTTTCCGACATGTTCAGGTAACCGCCATTTGTATTGCTTTCAGCGCCCCACGAGTTTTTTGTGATGAAATACCTGGTGCCGTTCTGGTCTTTCACCAATCCTGTTACGTGCATCAGGTGGTCGTCTGTGGTAGACTTGTCCTCGAAACCTTTCTGACGGAAATCCTGTGTCACCGACATTTCCGGAAAGGGCTGGCTGAATTTATAAGCCTCTGAAATCCTTTCTTCTTTTGTCATCGGTCCGTATTTCTTTTTCTCCGGTGCAGGATAAGAATCTGTATTTTCAACTTCAGGGATTATTGCAACTCCGTTCCTGTGTGAAAAGCCGCGTTCGCTTACATCGCCATCCCAGTTTACGGTATAGCCTTTGTTCAGCGAATATTCCATTATACCAATAAGTTCCTCCAGAGGAACATTGTACATGTCAACTTTTCTCCAGTTGTCAGGTACGGGAACAGGGCCAACAGCATAGAACGGGAAGTGGGTGAATGAAGTTATCTCGACATAATCGGCGGGATTGATACCAAGGCTTTTTGCGAAGGATTTCGGCGTATAACCCACACCTTTATATATAAATGACTGCGGAACAGCTCCAAGATAAGTATCTAGAACATCATTGGCAATCTCCCCGGACTGGTCGCTTTCCCTTTTCCTTTCGACAGGCACTTTTGCCACTGCATTCAGGAAAGCATTCATCTCACTGTGATTATGATTCGTCATGCTGTAATTCAGTCCGGTATACACCTCATTCGGGACAATCCCGTTTTCAGAAAACTCGAGCATCCAGTCATGAGCCAGGCTGCCTTCTGTAAGATTGCCTTTTCCCTGTTTCTCGAAATTGTCTTTCATTTTTTCGAGGTAGTTGTACCTTACAATCCACATTTCAGACAGATCGTATTCGCCTTTTCCCATGCGAAGAAGCTCGGACTCGATAAACGAAGTGGTGGCGAAGCACCAGCAGGTCCCTGTGTTTGCCTGGTTTTTAACGGAAGTGGCCTTGAGCTGCACAATCGGCGTAAAAACGTACCCGAAAGTTGTTTTCGATTGAGTATTCTCGGTTTTCTTTCGTGAAAAAGAAGGTGAAGCCAGCAAAACAACCAGCAGGAACGATAGGATCTGTTTTTTCATGTTATTGGAAGTGTTGAATTTCTTAGAACGGAATAAATGTAGGAAAATTATGTTCTTCTTCGCGCAACCAGATCATAAGAATGGTCTATCCAGGTGAAGATTTTCCTGTCTGGCACGGAACCGTCCAGAATGATGGTGTTCCAGTGCTTCTTATTCATGTGCCAGCCGGGAATAACGCAAGGAAATTTTTCCCTCAGCTCGAGGGCGTAGGCAGGATCGCATTTAAGGTTGATCGTTGGATCTCCGTCGAGATTTGCAAGGGCGAATATCTTACCGTTAATCTTGAAGACAAGCGTGTCATCACCAAAAGGAAAGCATTCTTCAGCGCCATCTTTTGAAATGCAGTAATCTCTTAGAATCTCTATATTCATCTTTTACCTTAATGACGGATAAAATGCATATGGGATGTGTTCTATGCTGAAGTCATCCTCATACTTCTGTAAAACAACAATGACATCAAAACGGCTTTCCTTATCGATCCGGTACCTTTTAATATAAGCCTCTGCAGCCCAGATCATGGCTTTTTGCTTATCGCGTGTTACGGCATTGGCCGGAGGATCGAGAGGGTTATCAGCCCGTGTCTTCACCTCAGCGAAAACAAGAAACTCATTGTTCTCAGCAATGATGTCTATTTCATATTTGCCATACCGGAAATTCCTGGACAATATTTTGTATCCATTATTCTTCAGGAAATCTGCAGCAAATTCTTCTCCTTTGATTCCGAGATCACTTGATTGGGACATATATAAAAGTGCCTAAAGTGCCTAAAGTGCCTAGAGTGCCTAAAGTTAGACTTGCTCAACGCTCCCTTCTATATCTCGATGAGCTTATTGCGTATGGCAAAAAGTATCAGGCTCGCGGTGTTCTTCGAGTTAGTCTTCCCGAGAAGGTTTGCCCGATGTTTGTCCACGGTTCTTTTGCTGATGAACAGGGTCTCGGCTATCTCCTGGTTAGAGAGTCCTTCACATATCTTAAAGAGTATTTCCTTTTCTCTTTTTGAAAGGTTAGCCGTTTTGCTCTCATTCTCGCGGTGCTTTATCTTCTGAATGACGTGATAGAGCAGCTCCTGCGAAAAGTAACTTCCCCCTTTTTTGATGGTCAGTATGGCTTCTTTCACCTCCAGGATGTCAGAATCCTTAAGAATGAAGCCTTTGGCACCCGCATCCACCATTTTATAATAGTACTCCTCTTCGCCATACATCGAAAGAGCAATGATATTCAGAGAGGGATTGATACGTAATCCTTTCCGGGTTGCCTCGATGCCATCCATCTCGGGCATGTTGATATCCATCAGCGCCACATCGGCAGATGAATTCTTTATTATTTCTAGAAAATCGTTGCCGTTTGAAGCTTCACCTGTAACCTGGAACTCGGGAAAACCATCGAGAAGGATCTTCAGCCCGTTTCTGAACAGCTGGTGGTCGTCGACAAGAATTATCTTAATCTTTTCCATCTTATGACAGGTTTATTCCACCATTTTGATCAGTGCCGTCGTGCCTTTACCCGGATTGCTTTCTAGCACAAACACGCCTTCTACAGTTCTTACCCTCGTCTCGATATTCGACAAACCCATCCCTTTCGTGTCTTCCTTCCGCAGCCCTGAAGTATCGAATCCGCGTCCATTGTCTGAGAAATGCAAGGTAACGAATTTCTGGTGTTTATTCAGCTCTATCTCTATCCTGGAGGCACCGGAATGCCTGATTGAATTGTTAATTAATTCACAGACAGCCCTGTACATGACAACCTCCTTTTCTGTATCGAGCCTCATGTTCTCCATGTTCGACTTGAACACCACATCAAGGGCTTTTGTCTGGTTGATCTTGGTAGTGAAAGCGCCTATAGCGCTGGAAAGCCCGAAATTGGTCAGCACATGAGGGCTGAGATTGTTTGAAATATCCTTGATGGTTGCAATCGATTCATTTACAAGGTGATTGGTGTTATTAAGAATTTCAGTCCCCTGCTGATCTTTTATCCTGTTATTCAGTGCCGAAAGCGACATTTTTACTGTTGAAAGCAATGGACCAAGCCCGTCATGCAGATCCTTGGCGAACCTCTTTCTTTCGTTTTCCTCGGTGTTGATGATTGCGTTGAGCACCCTTTTTTCGGCCCTCTGGCGATCCATTTCGGCGCGCTTCAGTGAATAGAACAGTTCACGCATCAGGATGACTCCCCCTATAATCATTACGGAAACTCCAACGCCGCCCCATTCATATATCATCTGCCAGGTATATGAGGGTGGCCCGTTGAGATACTCGAAGAGCTGGATGATCTTCGTCACAGCCATGAAGACGAAGGAGAGCGAAAGGAGGATCCAGGAAACCCTGTACTTGGTCAGCTTCATGAAGCCCATGGCAATCGATGCAGCAAGGATCTGCAGGACTATTGAGATTATAAGGGCTATCAGTCTTACCATGGTAGTTACATGAGGCACAAAATTAAATGTAATTTAACAAATTGCATAATTTCATTAACTTTGCCGCTTCAAAAAAGCAGCATGACGGCTTTATACAATATCGGTATAATGATTTACAAAGTCCTCGCACACATTGCTGCACTTTTCAGCTCTAAGGCGAAGCTCTGGGTGAAAGGACAGGCCGGCTGGAAGGATATTCTGAAGAAAAACATCTCATCATCGGACAGGATATTCTGGATTCATTGCTCATCACTTGGTGAATTCGAGCAGGGAAGGCCTGTGATTGAGGAGATGAGGAAACAAAAACCGGATATTAAGATACTCCTGACTTTCTTTTCACCATCCGGCTATGAGATCAGGAAGAACTATGCCGGAGCTGATTGCATCTGTTACCTTCCTGCCGACACGCCCTCCAATGTTGCAGAATTCCTTGACAAGGCACATCCGGAGCTGGCCGTTTTCGTTAAGTATGAATTCTGGAATAACTATATTTCTGAGCTTCACCGCAGAAACATCCCTCTTTTTCTGATCTCGGCAATTTTCCGTCCCGATCAGCCTTTTTTCAAATGGTATGGATCATTCTTCAGCTCAATGCTGCAAAAGTTTGAAAAGATATTTGTGCAGGACGAAAGATCTGTGGAACTTCTCAGGGGCATAGGCATAGCCAATGTTGTAAGGGCCGGCGACACCAGGTTCGACAGGGTTGTGCAGATTTCAGGCAACGCAAAGGATATTCCGCAGATCAGCAGCTTCAGGAAGGGCGAGAAAATGTTCCTGGCGGGAAGCAGCTGGGGTCCCGATGAAGAGATAATTGCGCGTTATATCAATCTCGATCCCGGTAAGATGAAATGGGTGTTTGCGCCTCATGAAATCGATGAAGGCAATATTGCCAGGATAGAAAAGCTGTTCACTTCAAAATGTGTGAGGCTCTCAAAATACAATGAGGCTTCAGAAGATGCCAGGGTACTCATAATAGACAATATCGGGATGCTGTCTTCAGCATACAGATACGCCACCATAGCGGCAGTAGGAGGCGGATTCGGGAAAGGAATACATAATATCCTCGAGCCGGCATGCTGGGGAATCCCTGTTCTTTTCGGCCCCGGGCATGATAAGTTCAGGGAAGCTCTGGAACTCTTAAAGGTAAAAGGTGGAATGACCTTTGATTCATTTGAAAGTTTTAAGGAAATACTTGATAAATTATTGAATGATGATGAATATTACTTAAAATCAGCTACATCGGCTTCCCATTATGTTAATGAAAATACGGGAGCCACTGCAATCCTGATGGGTGAATTAGTGCACAGGATATGAACAACAACCGCTGATACTTTGTTAAAAACAATTTCTTTCCAGCGAATTGCGGTTCTTACGAAGCTGTGTAAATTGTTCATCCGGTTAGTACTTAAAGTGAACTTTGTTATACCCACATAATCAGACAATTAGAAACCTTAATCACAATTATTTATGATGAACCAGTTCAAAAGATTATTATCTATTCTGGTTTTCCTGTTTACGGGCATTCTTATGTTCGGGCAGGGAGCCACGACTTCTTCGCTGAGTGGTACAATTACCGACAGCAACGGACAGCCTCTGCCCGGCGCTTCTGTTGTAGCCACACATACTCCCTCGGGAACACAATACGCGACTGTTGCTGACGCAGCAGGTAACTACAAGATCCAGAACATGCGCGTTGGTGGTCCTTACACTGTTGCAGTTTCCTTTATCGGTTACCAGACACAAACATACACGGAGATAAGTCTCAGACTGGGCGAAACATACGCACAGGATGGTCAGCTGTCAGAAACCACCGCTACTCTGGGTGAAGTTGTTGTCACAGCCGGCCTCAGGAACTCCATTCTCAGCTCTGAAAGATCTGGCACTCAGACCAACGTGAGCAACCGTGAGATCATGAGCCTTCCCACAATCAACAGGAGCATAACAGACTTTGCGAAATATACCCCGCAGTCACAGGGTAACTCATTCGGAGGACGCGATGCACGTTTCAACACAATCACCGTCGACGGTGCTGCATTCAACAATAATTTCGGTCTCAGCAGCAACCCCCTGCCGGGTGGAAACGCACAACCTATCGCCCTCGATGCAATTGAAGAAATCTCAGTTGCCATTGCTCCCTATGATGTTACGCGTTCACAGTTCACCGGCGCCAGCATAAACGCTGTCACCAGGAGCGGTGATAACACGCTCAAGGGATCTGTCTATACTTACATCCGTCCTAATACCTGGACAGGCAATACAGTCGATGGGAACAGAGTAGTAGGTGCATTCGACAGGAGCTCCCAGAACTATGGCTTCCGTCTCGGTGGCCCGATCCTCAAGAACAAGCTTTTCTACTTTGTAAGCGGTGAATATGAAAAAGAATCAATTCCGGGCGTTACCTGGAGGCCCAGCCAGGACGGAATTTCGAATTCTGACCAGATGATTTCCCGCACACGCGAATCAGATATGGTAAGAGTAAAAGATTTCCTTATTTCACAATACGGTTACGATCCCGGGAAATACAAGGACTTCGATGCTTTCAAGAACCAGAACACGAAGATTCTTGCAAGACTTGATTACAATATCTCCAATGTGCACAAACTCACTCTTCGTTATAACGATGTAGTCGGTACCTCTGATCAGACAACAAACGCCACAAGCGGTCCGCCACAGAACCCACGTAACTCGGGACGAATCAGCAACCAGTCTATGGCATTCTCGGGCGCATTCTACGGCTTCAAGAACGTGGTGCGTTCTCTGACGGGTGAACTTAACAGTAACTTCAGTTCCCGGATCTCCAATAAATTCCTTGCCAGTTACACTTTCATACAGGATACTAGGACAAGTCCCTCGGAACTCTTCCCGTTTGTCGATATATGGCAGGGCGGCGACCAGTACATGTCGTTCGGTTACGAGCTTTTCAGCTACAACAACGACGTTCAGAACAAGACATGGAGCTTCACTGATAACGTTACAATAAATTTTAACAAGCACACAATTACTGCCGGAGCTGCATTCGACCGTCTCTGGTTCAGGAATTCATATATCAGGGAAGGCACATCATACTACAGGTATCCTTCTGTTGATGCATTCATCAATGGCGATGATCCTTCAGGATTTGGTGTTACCTATGGTTACAATGGTGAGGATGCTCCCGGTGCCGAGGCAACATTCGGACTCGGGTCGGTTTATGCGCAGGATGAGATCCAGTTAATGCCAACTCTGAAACTCACCGCAGGCGTACGCATGGAAATGCCATTCTATTTCGACAAGATGGCAAACAACCCGGCAATTTCAGCGCTTACTTTTGCTGAAGGAAGAACAATGAATGTCGGAACATGGCCCGAAAGCCAGGTTCTCTTTTCACCGCGTCTCGGATTCAACTGGGATGTCAAGGGTGATCGTTCTCTGCAGGTCAGGGGAGGTTCAGGTCTCTTTACAGGACTTCTTCCTTTCGTCTGGTTTACCAACCAGCCAACCAACTCGGGTATGATCCAGGTTCCTGAAATCGGCTGGGGTTCACAGGGAGGACAGGCTAACCTTGTTGGTCTCAAATTCAATCCTGATTTCAGGGAGCAGATAGCAAGCAGACCTGATCTTTTCCCGCAGACACCGGGTATCCTTCCGAGCGGTGCATCTCTTGCACAGGTCGGGAAAGATTTCAAGCTTCCGCAGGTATGGCGTTCAAATTTTGCAGTTGATGTGGAGCTTCCCTGGAATATGGTATTTACCGGTGAAGTTATTTACTCAAAAGACATCAATGCAGTTCAGCAAATCAATATAAACGAAGATGCTCCCACCGGAACATTAACCGGTCCTGACAACAGGCCATTCTGGATTAATCAGAATGACTCCAAGGTCAACCTGGGAGTGAGCAACGCGATGCAGCTTTCAAACAATGATGAGGGTTATCAGTATTCACTGACAGCACAGCTTGTCAAGAACTTCAATAAGGGATTTTCCGGTATGTTTGCCTACACTTATACCGTAGCAAAAGACGTTACTTCGAACCCGGGCTCATCAGCATCTTCTGCATGGAGCTCAAACACTGCTGTGGGAAGTCTTAATAATCCGGGTCTGAGCTGGTCAAACTTTGCAACTCCCCACAAGCTTATCGGAAGCCTGTCGTATAAGATAGAGTATGCCAACAACTTCGCAACCACCTTATCGCTTGTATACCAGGGTTACCAGACAGGAAGATGGTCATATACTTATGCCAACGACCTCAATGGCGACAACAACTCGTCCGACCTGATGTACATACCGAAAAATGAATCGGAGATAACCTTCCAGACATACAACGGCATGACCCCCGAGGCTCAGGAAGATGCTTTCTGGAATTATGTCAACAGCAACACTTATCTTAAGGAACATAAAGGCCAGTATGCAGAGAGATTTGGCGAAGTACAGCCCTGGATGCACAGATTCGATGCTAAAATACTTCAGGACATCTTCACGAACTTCGGTTCCGACAGGAAGTACACCCTCCAGTTCAGCCTCGATATACTTAACGTCGGCAACTGGCTGAACGATGCATGGGGTGCATATACCTACAACCCTCTTGCTAGCTTCGAGAATGTCCGCCCGTTAAGAATTGGCAACAGGAACGTAAGCAGTGCCGGGGTATCAACGGCAGCGCCAACCTATACTCTGAATGCTTCTTCATTACAGGATTTCACAGACAAGACAACACTGAGCAAGAACCCTACCAGTTCAAGTACCTGGGGAGCTCTTTTCGGAATCCGTCTTATTTTCTGATATAACCTGTTTATACAGATGAGGCTGCCTGAAAAGGCGGCCTCTTTTTTTTCATGACAGACAGCCTCTCCCCAACCCCTCCCCCGGAGTGGGAGGGGCTTGAATCCGGGATGTTAGGGATTTGTGGATGTAAGTAACAGGGATCTCTGAACATTCAAAGCCTATTCACAATTGTCTCCCTCTCACCCCGGGAGAGGGAGATTCAGAGGGTGAGGTCGACCATTTTGTTCAAATTGTTAATAACTCTCCCCATACAATTAATCCCTTGAAAGTACATTAATTTCAGATTAATTCTTGCTTAAAAAACAATGAACTCAACGTCAGTTTTAGTTATTTAATCCACAGATATTCAAGTAATTAACTAATAGTTAATAACATAACTTCAAATGTTAATAAACTTGAAAATTTCCTCTTGCTTTACGTACGGTGCTTGTTTAATTTTAAAAACAGATCGACAGGTAATCATTGTAAGCTAAACTTTTTGTAATTCAGATATATGGAAGATTTATTTGTCCAGGACCCGTCTATTGCCACTGAAAAAGCGGGTAAAAGTGAGATGAAGGATATGCAGAAAAAAACAGAGAAGAAGGGTAACATGGCCGGGGAGAACAAAGATAAAAAGACATATTCTCACGAAGAAGCAGTTAATGCGAGCATTGATTATTTCAAGGGAGATGAGCTTGCAGCAAGGGTGTGGGCAAATAAATACGCTCTGAAGGATTCATTCGGGAATCTCTTCGAAAAAACCCCGGATGATATGCACCGCAGGCTTGCACGCGAAATCCGTCGCGTTGAGATGAAGTACAAGAATCCTCTTTCGGAAGATCTTATATACAGCGTGCTTAAGGAATTCAAATATATCGTTCCCCAGGGAGGCCCCATGACCGGTATCGGAAACGATTACCAGATTGCATCACTCTCAAACTGTTTCGTCATCGGAAATGAAGGCAATTCCGACTCTTACGGTGGTATTATGAAGATCGACCAGGAACAGGTTCAGCTTATGAAGAGAAGAGGAGGAGTGGGTCACGATCTGTCGCACATCAGGCCAAAAGGAACCCCGGTGCTTAACAGCGCTCTTACTTCAACCGGTGTGGTCCCTTTTATGGAGCGTTATTCAAACAGCACCCGTGAGGTTGCCCAGGATGGCCGCCGCGGTGCTCTCATGCTGTCGATATCTATTAAACATCCCGACAGCGGCAAGTTCATCGATGCCAAGATGGAAAGCGGAAAGGTGACAGGTGCAAACGTCTCGGTGAAGCTCACAGACGATTTCATGAAATCCGTGGAAAGTGGAACGGTCTTCAGACAGCAATACCCCATCAAATCTGATAATCCGAAATTCTCCAAGGATATCAATGCCAATGAGCTGTGGAATAAAATAATTCACAATGCATGGAAGTCAGCTGAACCCGGTGTGCTCTTCTGGGATACAATAATAAGAGAAAGTGTTCCAGATTGCTATGCTGACCTGGGTTACGCAACCGTATCCACAAACCCGTGCGGGGAAATTCCTCTTTGTCCGTACGATAGCTGCAGGCTCCTGGCAATCAATCTTTTCAGCTATGTCAGGGAACCTTTCAAAGAAAACGCAACATTTGATTTCGAGCTTTACAAGGAGCATGTCGGCCTTGCACAGCGCATGATGGACGATATTATCGATCTCGAGCTCGAAAAGATCGACGCAATTCTCGGCAAGATCGACGCAGATCCGGAAGCTGATGAGCTGAAGAGGGTTGAAAGAAACCTTTGGGTGAATATAAGGAAGAAAGCAGAAGAGGGCAGGAGAACCGGAATCGGCATCACTGCGGAAGGTGATATGCTTGCAGCTCTCGGTATGAGATATGGCAGCAATGAGGCTGTAAATTTTTCAGTCGAAGTTCATAAAACAACGGCCCTCGAAGCTTACAGATCGTCTACATACCTGGCAAAGGAAAGGGGTGCCTTTAAAATTTATGATACCGAGCGTGAAAAGAATAATCCGTTCATTCAGAGACTGCAGGAA
>JBLNAO010000010.1:0-6006 GCA_050259395.1 Chloroflexota bacterium | reverse complement strand
GTCTGCAACCCTGCTCATTACAGAAAAGACTGAATCAGCATCATTACAACTTACTGATGGAAACCTGGTTATAAATAGAAAAAGGAGAATAACAGTTTTTGATTGTCGCATTTCCATATGTTATTTATTTAAAGCAGATGAGGAGTCTCAAACACGAGACTGCTCATACTGCTTAAATTTAAGAATAAACGTTCATCAACATGAAAACACAGCCCGGATTTTGAGTCATAGGCGACATAAGATTGGCATCGATAACACTCTGGGTATCGGGAACAGGCTAATACGATAGTTCCAGGTAAATTTTTTTACCATGTTTATTCATGGTATGACTATCGTACAACGACGAAAATAGTTATCCCCCTCTTTGCAAAGCAGAGAGGGGGATAAATGATGTGAATTGGTTTGTGCTTTAAAAATCAGAATAATCGGTAGGATGGCAAAGGAATGCTTTCGTCTTGGAAGTAGTGTTCTTGTATTCTTCCATACCTGAAAGCCGCTTCCAGTCTGCATGTTCCCTGAATGCGCTCCAGTGCTCGTCGTGTGACTTCATATCTGCATAAGTTGTCAGGTACATAAGCCTGGGTTTCTGGCTTCCCAGAAGGACCTGTCCGTAAAATACAGGACCTGAACCTATGGCTTCAAAGATCTTCATCTCTCCACCTTCGTTGAACATATGGATTTTCTTGAGAGCTTTGGCTTCGTTTGCGCTCTCATAACTCCTTAGTTCATAAATTCTCTCAGAAGCTGGAGTGGTGTACGGATAGGTTTTCATCTGGGGCATAAAGGCAAAAGCTTTCATGAAGACGCTTTCATATCTTGTGAAAGGAGCAGCCTTTACATCTCCATCGAGGAATGCCTTGCCTGCCTGCTGGTAAGTCTGATCGCTCTCGAGGGTCTCAACAAGCTTGAAGTACTGGTCGTATGTTTTATAAGGAATGAATACATAGGTCATCTTGCCATATGCAGTGTCCTTCTCGATCGGTTTAAAGACTCCGATGTTGTTAATACCCGCACGGTGAAGAGCAGGGATGAAAGCATTCTTAAGATAGTTATCGGTAGCTTCTGCCTGGGTGGGCGAGTTGAACCGGTAGATCTTAATTTCATAATACATCTGCTTGCTCTTTGGTGCAGCGTTGATGTGCGATGGCATGGCAAAAAGTAATGCCATGAACAGTGACAGAATCGTAAGGTTTTTAAATTTCATGGTTTTTTGAATTAATTTCTGGTTATCGGGTATTAGAATTTCTTTGCGAAATCAGCTGCTATGCTCTTCGCTTGTCCGGTTGTAATCTCAGCGCCAGACTGGACAAAGAACCTGTGATAAAGTGTCATGGATTCACCTTTTTCAAGATAATAAACCACTTTCTCCATCTTGGGGTCGTAGGAATTCTGGCCAAGATTGTTAACTGAGAACAAACCATAACCGCGCGCATGGGAATATGCCGGGTATCCTGGATTCTTCGGATTATCGAAGATGCCAAAGGTTGTAAGCACGTTGTCTTTCGTTCCCGAAAGCAATACCCACTCGTTCCTTGTTCCCCACACCTTCTCGCCTTTCTGTCCCGAGCTCGAGGTGTACATTCCGGTTACACCTGTGTTATCGGTAGCTTTAACTGTCGTCGGATTCCCCTTTTCATCGGTGAAAACAAGCGATTCATTTGAGGGCATTTCGAATGCACGGTCGACCCTGATGGCAAACATTCCTTCCTTGTTATCGGAGATGGTGACTTTACCGTTTGCGGCAGTGAGGGTTGATATGTGATCGACTGTCCTGGTGTTCTTGTCACCGGAGAATATGTAGGTTGTTTTCTCAACAAGGAGTGTGTTGCCTTTATTGTCTTTCCAGTCGGAGGTAACTTCGAGGGTTCCTGTTTTTCCGCCTTTCACCTTATCGATTGAACGCACGACTATGTGTCCATAATCATTCTTCTTGTCATCGGGGATTGCGGAAGAATTATTCCAGAAATCAAGTCCGTTCACGTTCCCATGGTTGAACCAGAGACCGATATGATGGGGATGATCAACCCTCTCCCCTTTCCGTGCCTCAAGCGGGAAACCGCGTGTTATCACAGAGCCGGATGGTGCATAAATGGGTGAAAGAAAAGGCTTTTCCAGGTTTGAGGGATACTGGTAGGAGGTAAAAAGTTTTCCTCCGATAATCACATCCACCTTCTGTTTATCCCCGGCTTTTACCATTTTTACTTTGGCAGGCTGTGAAAAAACTGATGGCATCAGAAAAATGAATGAAAGAATAATTGCAAATGTTTTTTTCATCAATAAAACTTTTAAGTGATTAATACTGGAACACTTTGCCACCCGCAAGCACTTCCTGTTTTGCCTCATCGAACGAAGCTTTTTCGCCTGTTCTAAGGGCTGCGGTGCACATTATGCATGCCGTGGCATGGTTATATCCTGCAACAACATCAGCATTGGGCTTCTTCCTGCTTCGCACGCATTCCATCCAGTTGTTCATGTGGGCGGTTGTCATCGGGTCTCCGCCTGTATTTGCGGAAGTCTCAATTGTTGTGCCCGGCAGGTTGAAAGGTTCAAGAAGGTTTGCTTTCATATTCATGTCTTTGGCATCTCTTTCTGCCAATCCTCCGTCGGAAGTGATCTTGTTTGTATCGAGATTGAGCATCCCGCCGTTGGAATAGTAAAGCTCTTTTGTCCCTCCCGCGGAGTTTGTGAATCTTGATGAATACACTACCTGGAATGCCATATCCGGGTTCTTTGGATCCACATATTCCATGACTGCTGTCATGGTATCATAATTTGATCTGCCGTCCTTCCACAGGTATATGCCACCGTTTGCGGCAACGGTCCTCGGGTGAGCAATTCCGGTAAACCAATGCACTGTATCGATCTGGTGGGCCATCCATTGGCCGGGTATACCTGATGAGTAAGGCCAGAATAACCTGAATTCAAGATATTTTCTTGGATCGAAGGCTGTTTTCGGACGGTTCAGCTGGTATCTTGTCCAGTCGGTATCGGCTTCCCTGAGCTTCGGCACCTCAGCAGGTCTTCTCCATCTGCCAGGCTGGTTGACGTTCCATGTCATTTCAACCATAACAATTTTACCAAACTTGCCCGAGTTGAGATATTCGTTTGCCGCAATGTAGTTAGGTGCGCTGCGGCGCTGGGAACCTATCTGAACAATTTTTCCTGTTTTTTCAACTGCCTGCCGTGCTGCACGTGCATCGGCCATTGTTTCGGCGAAAGGTTTTTCGACATATGCATCACGTCCTGCCTCAACAGCCTGTTTGCAGTGCATGGCATGCTGAAAATCGGCTGTGCTTATGATCACCGCATCGGTATCCTTTGCATCAAAAAGCTCTTCGTTGTTGCGGTATGGCTTAATTGTGATACCTTTCTCTTTGTAGAAAGCAACTGCATTGTCGCGGCGCATGTTCCAGATATCTGAAACAGCAACAAATTCAAAATTGTGTTTTTTTGCAAGGGACAGGAAGGCAGGCGACAAAGCTCCCCTGAAGCGGTCCGAATAGCCGACAATGCCTACACGCACCCGGTCGTTTGAACCCTGGATACGTGAGTAACTCTTAGCGCTCATGGCAACGCCTGCTGCACCGAGAGCTGCTTTCTGAACAAATTCTCTGCGAGTTGACATAGTAATATCAGTGTTTAAGTTAGTTAATTGGTTAATGGTTAAAGAGAATATCTGATTGTTGTTGAAAATTATTTATATATGAAATCAAATATAGCAGAATAGATTTGCTTTTTCAATTGTGGATACGGTTATTTCATAATACTGCCTTACGGAGCATAGCGAAGGCTTCAAACTCTTTTGAAACTTGATTTCCTTTCCTACCTTTATTCATCCATAAATCCATGATATGAAAAGAACACCTATTCTGCTGACCCTTATTCTGATGATGGCTGAATATACTATTCCCGCTTTCCCGCAAACGGCAACCTGGCAAAAGGTGGCTCCCGGAATCTGGAAGGCAGTTGTAGGGTCACCTGAAAAAACCGATCTCCTGGGACAGGCAGCCGTTAAGCCATATCTTGAAGGATTGAATATCATGGGTGAACAACCTTTCCCACTGCGGGAAGAAAAGATTGCAGCCGGCATTATCGACGGAAAAACATTTCTCAGGTTCCCTCTTGAAAAGAAAGAGCAGATTTATGGTTTCGGCCTGAATTTCAAAACAGTCCAGCAAAGAGGAAAGATACTGAATCTTCATGTCGATCATTATGGAGGAACCGATAACGGCAGGACTCATGCCCCTGTTCCGTTTTATGCCTCAGATAGAGGCTATGGCGTTTTTGTGAATTCCTCCAGATACCTGACTGTCTATGCCGGGACCGCAGTAAGAAAAGATAGTCCGGATGCCCCGGAACCGAAGGACAGGAATACCGATAAGGATTGGACATCCCAGCCATATTCCGATGCAGTGGAAATACATGTCCCGGCAGGCGGCGTCGAGGTATATGTTTTTGCTGGTCCGACTATAATGGATGCAGTCAGAAGATATAACCTGTATTCCGGGGGAGGCTGCCTTCCTCCACGCTGGGGGCTCGGCTTCACACAGAGAGTGCCCAGGCTTTACAATGCAGCACAGGTTGAGGAAGAAGCAGATCTCTTTGCGGAAAAAGGTTTCCCTCTCGATTTTATCGGGCTGGAGCCTGGCTGGCAGAGCAAATCATATCCGTGCACCTTCGAATGGGATAAGTCGAGGTTCCCTGATCCTTCATCTTTTGTGAGTGCAATGAAACAAAAAGGCGTCCGGCTTAATCTATGGACAAACCCATATCTCTCTCCGGAGTCTCCTGCTTATCAGAAAATTCTTCCATATTCAGGCTCCCATACAGTTTGGGGCGGCATTGTTCCAGATCTGACAATGCCGGAGGCCCAAAGAGTGCTTGCTCAACAGCTTTCTGCAGATCAGATCGGGATCGGCATCAGCGGTTATAAGATTGATGAATGTGATGGTTATGACAGATGGTTGTGGCCGGATGTTGCAAAGTTCCCCTCAGGCAACAGCGCTGAACAACTCAGGCAGATTTACGGCCTTACTCTTCAGAAGATGATCACGGATATTTACAGGGAGAAAAATGTCAGGACTTATGGACTTGTAAGAGCATCCAATGGAGGAGGATCCTCATTCCCTTTCGTTATCTACAACGACTACTACAGTCATGAAGATTTCATTACAGCGCTCATTAACAGTGGCTACATCGGTGTTCTTTGGACACCCGAAGTAAGAAGTTCGAAGACAGGAGAAGAATGGCTCAGGAGGATGCAGACCGTCGTTTTCTCACCGATGGCAATGATCAATGCCTGGTCGAGTGGAACCAGGCCATGGTCATTTCCTGAAGTCGAAAAGCAGGTACAGGAATACGCTACACTCAGAATGCAGCTCATCCCGTATCTCTACACTGAATTTGCCAGGTACCATTTTGAAGGAATCCCGCCCTTCCGTGGCATGAACCTGGAACCGGGATTCAATTCAACTTCTTCAAAAGAACTTTTAAATGCCAGCCTCGATGACAATCCATATCTCGAAGCGGCTGCAAGGGAGATTCGCGATCAGTACATGTGCGGGGAATACCTGCTCGTGGCTCCTCTTTTCACAGGACAAACATCAAGAAAAGTAATCCTTCCGGAAGGAAAATGGTATGATTTCTACACAGGTGAATTTGCCGGAGAAGGTGAGATCATAACAGTTGCACCCGGTATTGACAAAATCCCTGTTTTCGTGAAGGACGGAGGCATCATCCCGATGATGCCCCCAATGCTTCATGCGCCTTCAGCGGGCCAGAAGACAAACCTGGAAATCAGGTATTACGGTACAAGCACGGGATTATACAGGCTGTATGACGATGACGGTGAGACATTCGATTATGAAAAAGGAGTTTACTCATGGAGGGAGATCCGTGTGAACCGTGACAGTAAAGGAAAAACAACAGGCAGGATCTCAGAAGCAATCAAGGGAAAACCTGATAATATCGGCAATGTTTCATTTAAATATATGACTAAATAAATGA
>JBLNAO010000009.1:0-7548 GCA_050259395.1 Chloroflexota bacterium | reverse complement strand
GTATCGCCTGTATTAAGATACACCCTGGTTATTTCATCCCCCAGGTATTCGCGTAAATTTTCAGCCAGGACAGAAATCCCATTGGAAGTGCCTGATGCAGGCTGTTTTAAAACATCAGTTCGTACTATGGTCTCAAAAAGAGCTGTCGATGCCGGAAGTATCCGGTATGTCTCAAGAACTGCAGACCCGATGAACTTGTATTTATACAGGAGGTCTGATGAATCTGCACTTTCGCTGAAACCGCTTATCACAACCCCGTCATCATTTAAATAAAGAGCGCCTCCTCCTGCCGAAGCAACTGAAGCAATATACGATGCTTCCCTGGCGCTTTCCGGAGAAAATACCGGCTTCAGAACCCCGGGCAGGTTATTGAATACGACAAAGATCTTGTCCTCATCATTGCCTGAAGCGGGCAGTACTTTCGAAAAACCCGCATTCTGACGTATATCGGTCTCCGTTTCCATTGACTCAAAGCTTTGACGCAGAAGCTTTCCTGAATTGCATACAAGGAGCAAGCCGGACCTGACAGAAAAGAATACAGTATCCCGGTCAGAATATTGAATACCTGTAAGGTCAGTTTTTCCAAACCTGTAGTCTTTCATATTACCTATTCCGGCAGAAGCCAATGCCTGGTTCACATGGCGTTTACGTATTTCAGAGGCAACAGGCATTGATAAAAGGATCCTCATTTTTCCTTTACCGGCAGGATAGAAAGAAATTACAGCTTTTCCCCCTGAGACAAGGTCCCTGAACCCTGCCTTGTTGAGGTTATCGGCAATATACTTCAGTTTGCCGCTGAAGGCAGAAAGCTCTTTCACGCCTGTCAGTTCACCGATGAGACCTTTTCCTGTTGTAATTGAATTCAGGAAGCTCAGGAGATCGACGGTTTCGATCATGAAACATGCTTTCGGGGTAACTGCAGAATACGGATCTGAAGCAGGAAGTTTCCTTCCTCCTGTCAGGTAAAGAATTACCGTAAGTACAAGAATTAAAGATGCTGAAAGGATTATTGCCGTTCTTCTTCCCATAGGGTAAAGATAAAAGACAATATGACAAAGACAAAAGTTGCAGCAGACAAAAGCTTAGCTGATTATAAAGACCTGAGCATCCTTCTTTTTGGCATATAATTTGTTTAGTACTGATTGAAAGCACTCTCGAACATACACACCCAGAAGGGTCAGCCAGGTGGAAGCCTGGCTTTTATTTTTCAGAAGGTTCTGTATCCTATTATCTCACGAACCTCCCTGACTGTTTTCGATGCGCTTTCCCTGGCCTTGTCAGCACCTTCCTTCACTACCTTTGCAAGATATTCACGGTTGGCGAGTATATCTTTTATTCTTTCATGGATCGGTCCGGTAACCTTTACGATGTCTTCGGCAAGCTGCTTTTTCATGTCGCCATACCTGATCTCACAGGTGGCATGTTTCTCCCTGAAGAACTTTACGGTTTCCGGATCTGAAACAACATCCATGATTGTAAAGAGATTTTTCACAGGTTCTGAAGGCTCGGAATCAGGAGCTTTCGGACCTTCATCAGTCACGGCTCTCATTACCTTTTTCCTGATCTCCTTGGGATCATCAGACAGGAAGATTCCGTTGCCTTCGCTCTTGCCCATCTTGCCTGAGCCATCGAGTCCTGGTATCTTTATAAGCTGTTTCCCGAAATTATAAGCATCGGGTTCAGGGAAATAATCCACCCCGTACATTGTGTTGAACCTGCGGGCAAACCGGCGTGTCATTTCGAGGTGCTGCTCCTGGTCTTTTCCAACCGGAACATGGTCGGCTTTATGAATTATGATGTCGGCAGCCATGAGGACAGGATATGTCAGAAGCCCCGCATTGATATTGTCGGGATGCTTCCTGATCTTCTCCTTAAATGAAGCTGTCCTCTCCAGCTCACCCACATAGGCATTCATATTAAGAAGAAGATAAAGCTCACAGACTTCCGGAACATCGCTCTGTATGAAAACGGTAGCAACCGCGGGATCGATGCCGCAAGCAAGGTATTCGGCAAGAACCTGCTTTATGTTGCCCTGAAGATTATCAGGATGAGGATGTGTTGTAAGTGCATGATAATCAGCAATGAAAAAGAAACACCTGTTTTCACTCTGCATTTTAAGGAAGTTCCTGATAGCCCCGAAATAATTTCCCAGATGAAGATTTCCCGTAGATCTGATGCCGCTTACAACTGTATCCATTTTATTCTTTTAAAAACATGCGAAGTTAATGATTTTTCATTGTCCGGGAGTCTTGGAGTCTGGGAGTCTTAGGGTCTGTTTAGAGGATTATTATGTCTATATACCATGGCAGCCAGACCCCAAGACCCAAAGACACCAAGACAATTTTTTAGTACCTTTGCAGGCAAATAATAAGGCCATGGAATCAACGAGACAGAAAAAAGTATCACGGTTAATCCAGAAGGAACTGGCCGATATCTTCATAAAACGCGGAAGCGAGATATCACACGGGAATCTTGTTTCAATAACAAAGGTCAGGATCAGCCCCGATCTGTCGTTTGCAAAAGTTTATATAAGCATCTTTCCCGCCAAGAACCAGGATGATTTGCTCAAATCGATACAGGACCAAACTTCCAAGCTGAGATTTGATCTGGGTCAGAAGACCAGGTCGCAGCTTAGAATAGTGCCTGACATTGCCTTCATGATCGACGACAGCCTTGATTATATTGAGAATATTGACCGTCTTCTGAAATCGTGATATGAGGTACGAGCCCATAAAGAAGTCCATTGGAAAAATTATTTCTGGTTCTCCGGCCATGCGCAAAATCCTGTATTTTCTCATGGATCTGCTTCTTCTCCGCACGTGGCATGTGAAAAGGGCTCTTAAACGCATTGCCCGCGATCTTCCCGAAAAAGCAAGGATACTCGATGCAGGATCCGGCCTAGGCCAGTACACCTGGAGAATAAGCAGAATGAGCCGCAAGTGGCGTATCAAATCAGTCGATATCAGCAACGAACAAACCGGTAACAGCCGTGAATTCTTCAGTAAGTCGGGACTTGAAGGCCGGGTTGAATTCCAGATCCTCGATCTGACCTGCCTTACCGAAAAGGAATGTTACAATCTGATTTTGTGCGTCGATGTTATGGAGCACATTCACGACGACATACAGGTGTTCAGAAATTTCTACAATGCAATGAAGCCCGGAGGATTTCTACTTATCTCCACTCCTTCCGACATGGGAGGTTCCGACGTTCATGGCGATGATGAAGAATCTTTTATCGACGAGCATGTGAGAAACGGTTACGGCAGTGATGATATTTCCTCAAAGCTCAAAGGTGCCGGGTTCTCCCAGATCGATACCAGGTACACTTACGGTAAGCCCGGAAGCCTGTCATGGAAGCTTTCGATGAAATATCCGGTAAAAATGCTGAACGTCTCCTATCTCTTTTTCATTCTTCTTCCCTTTTATTATCTCATATTTTTCCCTTTTTCATTAATTCTTAACACTTTTGATCTTTACCAGGATCACAAAACAGGTACAGGCCTGCTGGTAACAGCCAGAAAAAAATAAGGTGAAGCTTCCTTTTTACATAGCGAAAAGATACCTGTTTGCGAAAAAATCGCGCAATGCCATAAACGTGATTTCCACTGTTTCGGTTGCCGGCGTTACTGTGGGAACCATGGCACTTATAATCATTCTTTCGGTCTTCAACGGGCTCGAAAAAATGGTAACGGGCATCTTCAACACATTTGATCCCGACATCAGGATAACTGCAGCCGAGGGTAAGACCTTTGTTCCCGATTCTGCACGACTGAGCCTCTTGTCTCAGGTTGATGGAGTTACTGCATGGTCGCTTGCCCTGGAGGAGAATGCTCTCCTTGAATATGATGATCGTCAATATATCGCCACCATAAAAGGGGTCGACGATAAATATGCAGAAGTCACGGACATCGACACATCGATGTTTGAAGGGGAATTCAGGCTTAAAAGCGAAAATGGCCGGCCATGGGCGGTTCCGGGTGTCGGTGTGGCACAGTCGCTGGGAATAAGGGTTAATTTCATAGCAAGCCTGATGATCATCCTGCCAAGGAAGGATGCAAGCATGAGCATGAATCCTGAAGAGTCTCTTAAGAGAAGGTTCATCCTTCCGTCGGGGATCTTTGAGATCGAGAAGGAATATGATTCAAAATATGTTTATGTCCCGCTTGATTTCGCCAGAGAACTTACAGAATCATTGAATGCAGTCAGTTCAATCGAAATAAAATTCAACGGAAAAGCGGATGCAAGTACAATTCAGAAAAACATTAAGAAGATCTACGGGGAAGGATTTAAAGTTCAGAACAGGTACGAGCAGCAGGAGATCTTTTACAAGGTCATGAAGTCCGAGAGGCTGGCAATATTCCTGATTCTCACGCTCATACTGATAATTGCATCGTTTAATATCATTGGATCACTTACGATGCTGATAATCGAAAAACAAAGAGATATAGAAATCCTGAGGAGCCTTGGCGCAAACAATGACCTGATAAGAAAGATCTTCATTTTCGAAGGATGGCTCATCTCGATCATTGGCGCATTTGCCGGCATAATTCTGGGTTTCCTGATCTGCTGGATTCAACAGGAATACGGACTGATCAAGCTTCAGAGCGATTCACTTATAATGGATGCCTATCCTGTTGTAATGAAGCTGCGCGATTTCATTGTTGTACCGGTAACTGTTCTTCTTATCGGATACTGGGCTGCCTGGTATCCTGTAAGGTATCTCACAAAAAAATTCCTCAGGAAGGATGTTTGATCACAATTGCTATCTTTACGGCTCTGCAGCAATATGAAACTACCGGGGTCAGCATATAAAATAATATCTTTCCTGATAATCTGCTTTCTGGCTGCCTCCTGCTGGCAAAGGAAAAATGAAGTCGACGGGAAAAACGCCATCCCCGAGAATAAGATGATCGACATAATCACCGACCTTTATCTTACCGATGGTTTGCTCATAATGCCGGTTGTTCATCACTGGTATGAAGTGAAGGATTCAATCTCAGCCTACAGGGATGTAATTTCAAAGCACGGGTATTCGAAAGAGGATTTCGACCGTACAATGAGGTTCTACTTCATAAAAAGACCAAAGCAGCTAATGAAAATGTACGAGCAGTCTCTTGCCAGGCTGAGCGAGATGGAAACGAGATATGATCAGCAGGCACAGCTGATGCAGGCAAGGGTTTCCAATTACTGGACAGGCCGGAGGACCTATTCCTCGCCCGGGCCCGTAGGTTCTGACTCAACCGGTTTTGACATAAAGCTTGATTTCTGGAATATATATTATCTGTCTTTCACAGCTACCGTGCTGCCTGAAGATGAAACTGTGAACTCACGGCCGGTAATTTACACCTGTCACGCCGACAGCGCCTTGAACGGAACGAGGCATTATGTGAATACAATCGATTACATCAAGGATGGTCAGCCTCACAGGTATGCTTACCAGATCAACGATCCTTTGAAAACCAGGCTGAGGTTAATGGGCAACTTCTTCGGAGCCGGCAACGATCCTTCGCTCGAAAGATATTTCATTATACAGGACATATCACTCACTTATTGAGTGTAAAATGAGACGGTTCTCATCACAGTTTCTTTTTACCAACAATGGCCCCATTCTCCGGCGAGGTGTCATAACCGTGCAGGATGACGGAACCATTTCTGATGTCGTGGACACAGGCGGGGGACTCAGGGAAGGGCAGTCAATTGAATTCCATAACGGAATAATCATCCCGGGATTTGTAAACTGCCATTGCCATCTCGAGCTTTCACACCTAAAGGGAGCAATGCCGCCAGGCAAGGGACTTGGAAGTTTTATAAGCGAACTTAAAACGGCGAGATCATCTTCGCCTGAAAATATTATTCATGCCGTTGAGTCGGAAGACAATTCCATGTACAGAGGCGGGATCTCTGTTTGTGCAGATATCTGCAACACCACGGATACAATCGAGGCAAAAAAAAATAGCAGGATTAAGTACATCAACCTCATGGAAGTGTTTGGAATCGAACCTTCCCGTGCCGCTAAGAGGATTGATGAAGTTAAGGATCTTGCCAATTCCTTTGAAAAAGCCGGGCTGGAAAATTACATTGTGCCGCATTCATCCTATTCGGTATCTCTGCCGCTTTTCAGGCGCATCAGGGAGATTTCAGGCAGGAACAAAGTTACTTCCATACATTTCATGGAAGCCAAAGGCGAGAAAGAACTCCTCAACAGGCATGACGGCGAGCTGATTGAATTTTACAGGAAGTCCGGATTATTGCAGGGTGAACCTGATACTGCAGCCAATCATGCTGAGGTAGTTCTGAATGAAGTGACCAGGTCAGGAAACCTCATACTCGTGCATAATACATTTACTGATGAGATCACCATCGAAAAGGTTGAAAGCAGGAAAAACCTGTTCTGGTGCCTTTGTCCGAACTCTAATTTGTACATAGAGCAGGCTCTTCCTCCGTTAAAGCTTCTTATGGAAAAGGATTGCAGCATTGTAATAGGGACCGATAGTCTTGCATCCAACACCCGTCTCAGCATACACGAAGAACTTAAAACACTGCAACTGAACTTTCCTGAAATACCTCTTCAAACTCTTGTAGAGTGGTCGTCTCTGAACGGCGCAAAAGCCTTATGCGTTGAAAAAGAATATGGAAGCATTGAACCAGGCAAAAAACCGGGATTGCTGCTGATTGAAAATGCTGACCTTCATAATCTGAAGCTGACCGCAGAAAGCAGCGTGGTAAGATTAGTATGATTTATTAATTTTGCCGCAATTATACCATGAATTGACAATGTCGACATTCCTCTTTGACGAAATAATTTTTGGGCCGGTGAAAAGCAGAAGGCTTGGTGTTTCGCTGGGAATAAATCTTTTGCCCACAGAGAGGAAGGTCTGCAACTTCAACTGCGTCTATTGCGAATGCGGGTGGACGGGAGACATTATAAATAACCCCGGCAGCATACCCTCGAGGGAAGATGTACGCAAAGCCCTGGATGAGAAGCTGATGGACATGAAGAAGGAAGGCAAGGCTCCTGATGTGATCACCTATGCTGGGAACGGAGAACCCACCCTGCATCCTGAATTTCCCGGAATTATCGACGACAGCATAGAGCTTCGTGACAAATATTTCCCTGAGGCTGATATTGCCGTTCTTTCAAATTCAACAAACATTCATAAACCCCGGATCAGGGAAGCCCTGCTTAAAGCAGACCGCAACATTCTTAAACTGGACTCGGCGCTCGACAATACAATAAGCATTCATAACAAACCGCTGGTAAGCATGGATGCAAAGGATCTGATCGATGACCTTGCATCATTCAACGGAAAGGTAATAATTCAGACCCTTTTCCTGAGGGGAGAGTACGAAGGCCGGAAAATAGACAACACAACTCCGCAGGAAATAGAAGCGTGGCTCAAAGCACTCGATAAAATCAAACCCTCAGCGGTGATGATCTACACAATCTCGAGGGATACGCCTCATGGCGCCGACCTGGAGAAAGTTCCCGTGAGAGAACTCAATGGAATAGCCCGTCTTGTTGAGAAACTTGGAATAAGGACTCAGGTC
>JBLNAO010000008.1:0-10573 GCA_050259395.1 Chloroflexota bacterium | reverse complement strand
CGATATAGGTCTGACCGCAGCATTGATTGTCAGCATTGCGTGTCTTAACGCCATCGCGCATGCTCCAGTTGTGTGACTGTCCCCACTGAAGCGTGTAATTCACAAAGGCTTCATTGGGATTAATTTTGTACAATGCCATGAGTCCTTCATAATATACAGCGCGCGTCCAGATGTTGCTCGGACGCTCCCTGTCAGTGACGATCACTTTGCCCGGATCGGGCCACTTCATCATGAAATATTTATTCACCAGCAGCATCGTCTTCAGGGTTCTTGCCGATGGCAGATCCTGAACCTCTGCTTCCTGGGCGCTGACACTGTTCACCTGGAAAAAGATCAATGAAATGATCAGCGCATATACATATCTGGTAATTCTCATCATAATCTTGCACATTTCAACTCTCCAACTCACAATTATTTCTTCTTCACATTACCGATCAGCAGATCGGAAAGGTTTTCTGCCGCTCTTTTATTCTGGAAGCTTTCAGGAAGCATCGCATGGTCGATATACTCATTATAGATCCATGGATCGCCGATGGCAAAAACATAACCTTTCCCGTAGCTGTTTTCTGCAATCAGCACTTTCCCGTTCTCTGTAAGCACGGGTTTTGCAGTTCCCGTAAGATTAATATCCGCAACCTCCTTGATATAAATTTTTGATACGCCGTTAAAAAGCGGATGACCCGGAAGATCCTTCGAAGCGCCTTTTTCCCAATCACGGCCTGGTACCGGGTGAAGCGTCACATGATTGAAGGTCATGCCGAATTCCCTCATAAGCCTGTTCAGGTTTGTGAATTCGCAGTTTGGCGCATCGTTCGCAAGAACCGCAAGGACACCACCCTTTTTAACCCATTGCCTTATGGCATTGATGTCTGCAGTTGCGATATAGTTGGGATATGTGGTTTCAGTGGTTGTATCAGGGTCGACAATAATGTAAATATTCACCTTGCTCAATGCTGCCGTAGTAGGCTTGCCAAGGGTTGTGAGGGTTGCACCTTTCGATGTGAAGATGTCACCCCATTGTGAATAACCGCTGAATTCTGTATCAGTCCAAAGATAGTGGAATGGCTTCTTTGTTTTCGCCTCTGTTTCCCTGTTGAACCAGTTGTCGAGCCCGACAACAGGCTGTGCTGACATGCTCCCTGTGAGAATAGCTGCTGCAAATAAAACTGCTATGGTTCTTACGTGCCACAATCCGTTATGGGTTTTCTGATTCATGATTGCCGGGTTTGATAATCCAAAAATATGAAACAAAAGGATTGAAACAACAACCTTCGGATTCAAAAATTGCCTTATTTTGAGAAACCTAAAACCTTTTCAGATGAATAGCGGCCTGAAAAAAACAGCATTGCTTCTGTCCCTTTTGTTTCTTTGCATAAGCGCAGGATCACAGGATCTGAACAAATCATTCAGACCAGGACAGGTTTGGCCCGACAGTGATGGCAGGCACATCAATGCTCATGGCGGGGCAGTCCTGCTTCATGATGGAACTTATTACTGGTTTGGGGAATCGCGGCTTCCCCGCCAGGAAAAAGACAGGACCAGGTATGGTGTAGGATGCTATTCCTCGAAAGATCTGCTTAACTGGAAGAATGAAGGGCTTGCCCTAAGGGTGATAAATGATACAGCCAGCCTGCTTCAACCCGGTTGCGTTATCGAGCGCCCAAAAGTCATTTATAACAAGAAGACAGGAAAATTCATCATGTGGTTTCATCATGAGCTGAAAGGGAAAGGATATGCAGCAGCAATGACCGGAGTGGCCGTAAGCGACAATATTACAGGACCTTACAAATATATCCGCAGCCTGAGGCCAAATGCAGGAGTCTGGCCTGCCAATCTCCCTGAGGAAAACAGGAAACCTGCTGCCGATGAGTCATCTTTGAAAAGGGGTTCTGAGCTATGGGCGAAAGCAATAAAGGATGGATACTATGTGAGGCGCGACTTTGAAGGAGGTCAGATGGCGAGAGACATGACGGTCTTCGTCGAAAAAAACGGCAGAGCATGGCACGTTCATTCATCAGAGGAAAACATGACACTTCATTTTTCAGAGCTTACAGACGACTACCTGGATTTCACGGGAAAATATTACCGTGCCTTGCCCGGAGAATCGAATGAGGCGCCTGCAATATTCTTTGCAAAAGGGAAATATTACATGTTCTCGTCAGGCACAACCGGGTGGAAGCCAAATCCTGCAAGGCTTTCTGTAGCAGGTAAAATTACGGGTGAATGGAAAACAACCGGCAATCCTTGCCGCGGAACAGAAGAAGAAAATAAAGTGACTTTCAACTCCCAGAGCACCAATGTGCTTGCTGTCCCCGGAAGGAAAAACGCATTCATTTACATGGGCGACAGGTGGACCCCTGAAAACCTTGCTGACAGCCGCCATATCTGGCTTCCTGTAGAATGGGAAAACGGGTTGCCTGTTTTAAAATGGTATAACAGCTGGGATCTTAAAGAATTCTGAAGAAACAACCAATCTAATATAAAATGAGAAAAATACTTAGTTTAAGCACGGCATTTATCCTGCTTACATGCACGACCGTCACAGCCCAGAAGGGCATTGACAATACCCTTAGCAACAAGGAGAAAAAACAAGGCTGGATCCTGCTCTTCGACGGAAAAACAACAGACCGGTGGACAGCTGCAGGTCAGAAGTATGTTCCGGCAGACCACTGGACTGTTGAGAACAGTTCCCTGGTTGTTAAGCCAGGCTCAAACGGCGGCGATATAGTAACCATGGATAAATTCCGGAATTTTGAATTGTCCATCGATTTCATGTACGCTCCGGGAGCAAACAGCGGCATCAAGTATTTCATCGACATCGAGAGGGATGGCGGAAAGATGGCAACGATAGGCTGTGAATACCAGGTGCTTGACGACAAGCTCCATCCCGATGCGAAAGAAGGAATAAACGGTAACCGCACAATGTCGAGCCTTTATGATCTCATTCCCGCAAAAAACATAAAGGATAACGGTGCGGACCAATGGAATAATGCAAGGATCATTGTCAACGGGAACAAGGTTCAACACTGGCTGAACGGCCAGCTAACAGTGGAATATGAAAAAGGCAGCAGTGAGTGGAATGAGCACTATGCAACAAGCAAATTCAAAAACACAAAAGGGTTTGCCGATGTTCAGGAAACCCGTATCCTGCTTCAGGATCATGGCGACAAGGTTGCCTACAAAAACATTAAAATCAGGAAGATAAATTAGTGAAATAGCCTGCGTCGTGACAGAATCCCTCCCAGCCGGGGGTTTCTGCTCCGGGAAGCTGTTATTGAACTCATTATTCCTGTTTTTTGTTGATCATTTACATAACTTGGTAAATAGACAATTGCTATGAAGAATTTTACATTATTCCTGCTGATAACCGGTTTCTTCTGGTTTGCTTCCTGCGAAAAAAATAAAGATTCAGATAATTTCAAGAACCTCACTGGCCCGACATGGCGCAGCGACAGTCTTCTTGTGAATGGCATTGATGCGAGTGCAGCCGGGGGTTTGCTTACAAATTTCAAGGGTGATGCAAAATTCAATGAGGATGGCACCGGTACCTTCGGCAATTTTAAGGGGAAATGGTCATTTATGATTAACGAGACTCAGCTGACGATTACAAGCGATTCGCTGCCTCTGCCTATCATTGCAAGCATTAAGGAGCTGACAAAAACATCGCTTAAAATAACCACAAGCCTCCCGAACCCCCAGGATCTCACAACATCACTTAAGATAAGGATGACCTTCAAACCGAAATAATGAAGTTTTTCTTCATTGTTGCCGCGCTCTTTGCCGGATTGCATAATATTGCTTCCGGCCAGGGTATTGTCACGGGTAAGGTTGAGGACGACAATACCCGCGAGCCTCTCGCCGGAGTGTATGTCGTTTACGGAAATAACCAGGGAACAATCACTGCGGAAGACGGATCATACAGTTTCGAAACAAAGGCAGCCGACCTTACTGTAACTTTCAGGTTCCTCGGTTACAGGGAAGTCACAAAGACGATCAACATATCGCCAGGGCAAAAATTGCGGCTCGATGTTACGATGCAAACGGAGATCAGGGAGATCGGGCAGATCGTTGTAAGCGCGAACAGATCGGAAGAGAGGATCTCAGAGCTTACGGTATCAATGGATCTCTTAAAACCTGCTGATTTTTCAAGCACACATATTACTGATACAAAGGAACTTATTACCAAGACCCCGGGAATTGAAGTGATCGATGGTCAGGCTTCAATCCGCGGTGGTACGGGTTTCAGCTACGGTGTTGGTAGCCGCGTGCTTGCATTGATAGACGGATTGCCGGTACTTTCCCCTGATGCAGGAAATATAAAATGGCAGTTCCTTCCGCTCGAGAATATTTCGCAGGTTGAAATTATAAAAGGCGCTTCATCAGTTCTTTACGGCTCATCCGCACTTAACGGGATCATTAACTTCCGCACAGCTCCTGCTTCTAAAAATCCTGATACAAGGTTCTTCGCTGAAACGGGAGTTTTCGGCAAGCCACGCAACGAAAAATGGATCTGGTGGGATTCCCCAAGGATTTTCTCGACCGTTTCGTTCTCTCATCTTCAGAAAGCCGGGAAAAACGACATAGGGGTCGGGCTTAACTTCATGGACAACAACAGCTATCGCAAGTTCAACGATGAAACACTCGGAAGGCTGAGCCTGCGGTTCAGGCATTATGATGCGAAAACGGAAGGATTGAGCTATGGCATGAATGTTAATTCAGGATACACAGATAAAACTGATTTCGTTCTTTGGGAAAATGCAGAGACCGGCGCTCTGAAGCAGGATACCTCGAGCATTTCGGATCTTCATGGAAGCTTCCTGGCGCTGGATCCTTTTCTTTCATTCAACAAAGGCGGAAAGATCACGCACGACTTTAGATTCAGGCTTCAATCGACTGCAAACAGGTTCCCGGTAAGAGCCAGGAATAATTCGTCTGCATATTCCGGATACGGTGAATACCAGGGCAGATTTGAATTTTCAGAATTGCTCAGCCTCATTGCAGGTTTTGCGGCAAATTACAGCAATATCTCATCATCTTTCTACGGTGATCATCAAGGGCTGAATCTTGCAGGGTTCGCCCAGGCTGAAGCAAATCCTTTGAAACGCTTAAAGATTCTTGCGGGTATCAGAATGGAACAAAATTCACTCGACGGAATAAATGACAGGCTCGTCCCTATATTCAGAACCGGCATAAACTGGCAGGCAGCGGAATATACATACATACGGGGCTCTTTCGGCCAGGGGTACAGGTACCCATCTGTTGCGGAGAAATTTGCCTCCACAACTCTGGGTGCAATAAGGATAGTGCCGAATCCGGATATCAAGTCCGAGACAGGCTGGAGCTCCGAGCTTGGGGTGAAGCAGGGGCTGGAGTTCGGGAAGATGACCGGCCAGGCTGACCTGGCGCTCTTCCTCTCCCGCAATAAGGATCTGATCGAATATATCTTCGGATATTATCCTGATGCCCTCACAGCTCTTTATGACTTCGGCTTCAGGGCAACCAATGTGGAACAATCGAGAATCATGGGATATGAGCTTGAATTAATGCTTGGCAACAATAGTGGCATTCTCAGGAAAAGCTTCAGCGGAGGATATACATATATTAATCCTGTCGAAATAAATCCTTCAACCCATGGGAGCACAGGCAAATATCTCAAATACAGAAGAAAACATTCGCTCAAGCTGAGCGCCGGGGCAGGATACAGGAACTTCGATGCCGGGTTGAGCTTTTACTACCGGTCTGCAACGCTTGCAATAGATGAAGTGTTTACCGGCGAGCTTACCAGGGAAAAAATCCTTCCCGGGTTTTACAATTACTGGCTTGCAGACAACCGTGGTTATGTGCTGCTTGACGGCAACCTGGGTTACAGATTTTCTGAAAAATACACTCTTTCCTTTGCTGTGAAGAATTTAACAAACACAGAGTACATGGGACGTCCGGGTGATATTCAGCCTCAAAGGAATTTCAGCCTCAGATTTGAAGGAAAGTTATAAATTTGAGTATTAATAAGCCTTTATATGAAACCAACCTGCCTCAAAGCGTTGATCCTGGTAACACCATGGATCTTTACTGAATGCAGCAATTCACCCAAAAAAGCTGATGCAGGGAAACTCCCGAACATACTCATTGCCATGGGTGACGACATATCCTTCCCGCATATGGGAGCATATGGCACCAAATGGGTTAAAACCCCGGCTTTCGACAGGGTGGCTGCAAACGGCATACTCTTCAACAATGCTTATACACCCAATGCCAAGTCCTCCCCTTCCCGAGCCTGTTTCCTGACGGGCAGGAACAGCTGGCAGCTTGAGGAAGCCGGTAACCACGTGCCTTTCTTTCCTCCCAAATTCACAACCTTCATGGAGTCGCTCGAGAAGCACGGCTATTACACAGGTCACACCGCAAAAGGCTGGGCGCCCGGCGTAGCCCTGGATGATTCAGGCAATCCCAGGCTGCTCACCGGCAGGGCATTCAATTCAAAAAAGACTGAACCGCCCACCAAAAACATGTCGAACAACGATTATGGTGCAAACTTCGAAGACTTCCTGAACTCACGTGAAGAAGGAAAGCCTTTCTGTTTCTGGTATGGTTCCACAGAGCCTCACAGGAAATATGAATACGGGTCCGGCATAAACAAAGGAGGCAAAAAGCTTGGAGACATCGACAGGGTTTATTCATTCTGGCCACCGACAGATACAGTTAAAACCGACATGCTCGATTATGCCTATGAAATCGAATATTTCGACAGCCATCTCGAAAAGATGCTCAGGATACTGGAGGAAAAGGGGGAGCTTGATAACACTATCGTAATTGTCACTGCAGACAACGGGATGCCATTCCCGCGCATAAAAGGTCAGGCGTACGATTTCTCGAACCATCTTCCGATGGCCATCATGTGGCCGGAAAAGATAAAGAATCCGGGCCGCCAGGTTAATGATTTTATAAGCCTGATCGATATCACACCGACAATTCTCGAAGCTGCAGGAATTGATTCAGCTGCTTCCGGAATGAAACCAATAACAGGGAAAAGCCTGATGGACATATTTCTCTCGGGTAAAAAAGGATTCACCGACCCCACCCGGAACCGCGTCATTTTCGGAAAGGAAAGAAATGATGTAGGGCGACCCAATGATGTCGGCTACCCCATCAGAGGTATCATAATGGACGGGTTCATTTACCTCACAAACTACGATCCTGAGAGATGGCCGGCAGGAAACCCCGAAACAGGCTATCTCGATTGTGACGGAAGTCCCGTAAAAACAACCATTCTGAACATGGAGCGCAGGGGAGAATCAAATGACTTCTGGCGATGGAATTTCGGAACACGGCCCTCAGAGGAGCTATACCTGCTGTCAAAAGATCCTGACTGCCTCCGCAATCTTGTGAACGATGCCGGCTACAATCCTGCAAGAAGGAGGCTGCACGAAGTATTGTACCTCGATCTGCTGGAGCAGGATGACCCAAGGATGTTCAATAATGGAAGTGTCTTCGACAGGTATGTTTATGCCGATGAAAAAGTGAGGAATTTCTATGAGAGGTTCATGAGCGGCGAGCTGCACAGGAATGATGCCAACTGGGTGGATTCAACTGATTTCGAAAAGAGATAAATGATTATCAATTGCCTTCTCATAAAACCTGACCCATGAAACCTTTAAAGTATTTCTCTTTACTCCTGATCCTGGCAACCTCTCTTTCCTGCAAAAAGGAAACTCAAAATGTGGCAGTTGCCAACGAAGTGAAAATAAATGATTTTCAGTCACTTGTCGCTCAATTTAACAATCCGGAAACGGAGTATACAACTGCTCCATTCTTTGTCTGGGATGCCAAAATAACGAAGGATGAAATAGAAAAGGACCTGGTCAGCTTCAGTGATGCCGGTTCAAGGCAGGTGTTCGTACATCCCCGTCCGGGACTTATCACTGAATATCTTTCTGATGAATGGTTCGACCTTTTCAGCTTCACCGTTGAAAAAGGAAAAGAACTTGGCATGAATGTCTGGATTTACGATGAGAACAGCTATCCGAGCGGGTTTGGCGGCGGACATGTGCCCGACCAGATGCCGGAATCCTATAACCAGGGGCAGGGACTCAGGATGACCAGGGTTGAGGCCCTTCCTGATACAGCATCGAAATATTTCCTGGTTCTCAGGGAAGACCAGGGCGGTGGATTTATAAATGTCACCCAGGTAATTGACCAGGAAACGGGCAAGACAGGAAAGTACCTGTTATTCTCAAAAACATATAACGGCAGATCACCATGGTACGGGGGCTATTCTTATGTCGACCTGCTCCATCCCGGTGTAACGCAGAAGTTCATTGATGTGACAATGACAGGTTACAAAACTTCGACGGGAACCGAATTCGGAAAAACCATTCCGGGAACATTCACAGATGAACCACAGATAAATTCACCCGGAGGCATCAGGTGGACACCCGATCTTTTCGAACGATTCAGTGAAAGATGGCATTACGACCTGGAAACCAGGCTGCCATCGCTCTTTGAAGAGGTCGGAGACTGGAAGACGGTGAGGCATAATTATACACAGACGCTGCTGGATCTTTTTATTGAACGGTGGGCGGAGCCATGGTATGCATATTGTGAAGAGCAGGGATTGAAATTCACCGGTCATTATTGGGAACATGAATGGCCGAATATGCGTCCGGGTGGTGATAACATGGCAATGTACGCATGGCATCACGTGCCTGCGGTAGACATGCTCTTCAACCAGTGGAACGACTCGACTGCGAATGCGCAATTCGGAAACGTCAGGGCTATTAAAGAGCTGGCAAGCGCAGCAAACCAGACAGGGAGACAGAGAAAGCTAAGTGAAACATACGGCGGATCAGGCTGGGAGCTCAGCTTCACGGACATGAAGAGGAACGGTGACTGGGAATATGCACTTGGCGTGAACCTCATGAACCAGCACCTGAATTATTTTACGATGGCGGGTGCAAGAAAATATGACTACCCTCCCACTTTCGACTATCATGAACCATGGTGGAGTGATTACAGGTACATAAACGATCATTATGCAAGGCTCTCCCTGGCTCTTTCTTCGGGAGTGCAGTCGAACGACATACTTGTAATCGAGCCCACTACAACAGCGTGGCTTTATGATTCTTACGTAAAAAGAAACCAAAAAGTGAGGGACATAGGCCAGAGCTTTCAATCGTTTGTAACAATGCTTGAAAAGTCGCAGGTGGAATATGACCTTGGCTCTGAGAACATTATTGACAACATGGGCGATGCCATAAGAAAAAAACTGACCGTCGGCAAAGCGGCTTATTCGAGAGTGGTGATTCCGCCCATGACCGAGAACCTCAACCTGGAAACATACAAGCTGCTTGAGAAATTTGTTGCCCACGGAGGCACGCTGATTGCTTTTTCGAAGCCTGAGCTCATCGAGGGGAAACCTCATCCCGGCTTGCAGGAATTCTTCAAAAAGAGGACCGACAAGATTATAATGCTCACAGAGCTGAATGCGGAAAATATTGAGAAGTACTTCAGGGAAGAGGAGATGAAGCTTGGAGGGGTCAATGGAGGACAGCTTTATCACCAGAGAAGACAGCTTTCGGATGGCCAGCTGATATTCCTCGTTAACTCGAGCCTGAAAGAAACTAATTCCGGGACCTTCACGCTTAAAGGCATGCAGGTGGCAGAGTTGAATACACTGACTGGAAAAGTCAATGAATATCCTTCTCAGGCTGATGGAGAAAATATAAGTGCATCGTGGTCGCTGCCCCCTGCAGGAAGCCTTCTTTTGTTTGTAGCGGGCAATGAGATCACCGGGCTTGATCCTGCAGAAGCAGCCGGTGAATTTGAAGCTGTTGAACCCCTGGGAGTGATGAAAGTCACAAGGAATGAAGATAATGCCATCATGCTCGATTTCTGTGATCTTGAAACAGGGGGAGAAACATTGAAGGATGTTCACACATTCTATGCTGCTGACAAAGTCTTCAAAACTCATGGTTTCAGGAATGGCAATCCATGGAATACTTCTGTTCAGTTTAAAAGAAGCATTGTTGAGAAAGATACCTTTGGTACGAATACCGGGTTCAAAGCGACATACAGTTTCAATGTTACGGGGAAATTTGATTATTCAGGAATGAAAGCCGTTGTCGAGAGGCCAATGCTCTGGAAAGTCTCGGTGAACGGAGCTGAAGTTAACCCTGAAGAGGGAAAGTGGTGGCTCGACAGGTCTTTCGCTGTTTTCAGCATTGGCCGGCTTGTGAGGCCTGGTGTTAATACGATAACGCTGACGACATCACCGATGAAAATCCATTCGGAAATTGAACCGGTTTATGTGCTGGGTGATTTTTCAGTGATTCCTGCGAATAAAGGATGGGATCTCTCAGCCCCGAAGAAAGAGTACACGGCGGGATCATGGAAGAGCCAGGGGCTTCCATATTATTCATGGGGCATGACGTACTCGAGGGAATTCAACATTGAAAAGCCGGAAGGAAAATTTCTTGTGGATGCAGGCAATTGGAATGGCACTGTAGCCGAAGTCACTGTCAATGGCGAAAAAGCAGGGCTGATTGCATTTCCTCCCTACCAGGCTGACGTAACAGGT
>JBLNAO010000007.1:0-16575 GCA_050259395.1 Chloroflexota bacterium | reverse complement strand
TTACCCGGAAGCTTTCAGGAGTGAGGACACTATAAAGCTTATAGGTGAGATATTCCTTGAGAAGATACTCCTTGTCTCCGTCAGGGCACACCGTGACCATCTTCAACTTGTTGATACTGTTAAAATCATCCCTGGTGGAATCGTCAAGATCGAAATTCAGCATAATGGGAGGCATCTCGCAGAACTTGCGCCTGAATTCTCCTCTTGACCTCAGTTTGATTTTTTTTGTTATGTTTTCCCCGTTTGAAACATAAGATATGAGTGCGTCAAGATATTCCTTATCATCCTTTATCTTCCTGTATTCGGTAATGTCAAATTTCAATGTTATATCGAAGATGCCATCATCTTTAAAAAGATCCGTCCCTTTTCGAAGTGTCTCCGTTACCGCGAATGAAGAATCAGCTAAATTCTGACAGGATACCCTGAAGGGACAGAATAACACGAGGAATATGATTGCTGATCTGAACTTCATGGATAAAATCAGGTTATCCGGTTAGGGCTGTCAGCAAATATAATAAGAACAGCGAATTATCAGCATAAAGATTTTTTTTGTAGATTTTAAAAAACAACACCCTGAAATGCCCGAAGGTCCATCCGTGGTAATACTGAAAGAACAGGCTCAGCAGTTCAATGGAAAAAGAGTCATTTCTGCATCAGGCAACAGCAAAATCGATCAGACAAGATTACCAGGTGTAACGGTGTCCGGATTCAGGAGCTGGGGCAAACATTTCCTTATTTGTTTCGGGGCTTTCTCGCTGAGGATCCACTTTATGATGTGGGGTTCATACCTGATTAATGATCGGAAAGACCGTCCTGTAAGGCTGAACCTGACTTTTGAGAACGGGGAGATTAATTTTTACTCATGCTCTGTCAGGTATATCGAAGGTGACCTCGATTCGGTTTACGATTTTACCTCTGATGTCATGAGCGATACGTGGAATCCGCTGAAGGCTAAGAAAAAAGTGAGGCAACATGATGATGAACTGGTTTGCGACATCCTGCTTGACCAGGAAATTTTCTCAGGAGTGGGAAATATTATCAAAAATGAAGTTCTCTACAGGATAAGGCTCCATCCGGAGTCGAGAGCAGGGAGAGTGCCTGATGCAAAGATCAGGGAAATGGTTAAGGAAGCCCGGATTTACAGCTTTCAGTTTTATGAATGGAAGAAAAAATATGAGCTGAAAAAACATTGGCTCGCTCATACAAAGAAAACCTGTATGAGGTGCAACCTGCCCTTCGTGCGAAGGCATACAGGCAAAAGGGACAGGAGAAGCTTTTTTTGTGAAAATTGTCAGAAGAAATATGGAGGAAATATGTCGAACGACTAACACCGAAGCCTTATGCCTTCAGGCCATCAGAACAGTGTCCATTCAGGTTTTCCTATCCTTATCATCTCAGTCGGAACATATCTGTTCAGCACGGTAATAACCTGCCCGTTAAGAGTCACGTTTCTTTCTGAAATTTCCCGGTGCAATGTACCGAGAGCCTTTTCAGGAGTATTGTTGTTCTTGCTGAGGTGGGCAAGGCAGATATGTGTAAGATTCTCGTTGATCATACCGGCAACGAAAGCGGCGGTCTGCCTGTTTCCAAGATGGCCGTTGTCAGATTGTATGCGCTTTTTAAGGTGCCATGGATAGCCACCGTTTATCAGCATATCTTCATCATAATTGGATTCGATTACGAGCAGGTTGGCTTCCCTGATGTATCGTGACGATGTATCGCAGATATGTCCCAAATCAGTTACTATCGTTATTTTCCTGTCGCCTGAAGAAATCTGGTACCCTACGGTTTCAGGCGCATCGTGACAAACAGGAAATGCTTCGATTTCAAAACCGGTTAATTTGATTTTTTTTTGAAGCGGTATTTCACGAATGCAATCATTTGTAATTCTGCACCGGGGCGAAAGCAAGCTCCGCCATATATTCGCAGTTGTAAATGCAGGGATATGGTTTTTTCTTGTAAGGACTTCCAGTCCCCTTATATGATCGGAATGATTATGTGTTACGAAGACCCCCATGATCGTTTGGATGGGAATATTCATTCCCTTCAGGAATTTTCGGATTGAGGTCGCTGAAATCCCTGCATCGAGGAGGATTCCATGGAACTCATTCCCTATATAATAGCAATTACCGCTGCTTCCGCTGCTCAGGCTGCAAAAATTCAAGCTCATCTAATGTCATTGTGGAATGACAAAAGTAGTTATCTTATACTGAAACATATAAAAACTATAAAATATTTGCTGTTGCAATACTTTTAATTTTTAATTTATATTTACCACCTTCAAACGAAAAACAAAATGGCAATAAACCAACTTATAGGTGAAAAATTATCAGCTCTGAGGAGTCTTAAAAAAGTAAGTATTGAAGATCTGGCACTTAAGACCGGGCTCTCAACCAGGCAAATTGGACTTATCGAATCGGGAGTTTCTATTCCTTCCCTCGGCGTTCTGATAAAAATCACAAGAGTTTTGGGGATAAGAATCGGAACCCTGCTCGATGATACCGTTAAGGAAGGACCCGCTGTGGTCAGATCCGATGAACATCAGTTCACCTTAAGCTTTTCTACAAGCGACAACCGCGAGCATCTCAATTTCATGTCCCTTGCTCCGAACAAAGCCGGCAGGCATATGGAGCCATTCGTAATTGATATTGTCCCAAATGGCATTAATGAACCTGTAAAATCATCACATGAAGGTGAGGAATTCATCTATGTTCTCGAAGGGAAAGTGACAGTTCATTACGGAAACGACATAATAGAGCTCGGCAAAGGAGACAGCATTTACCTCGATTCCATTGTGGGACACCTTGTAACAACATCCATTGAAAAAGCCAGGATCCTTGGCATTGTATACGTTCCGGTTTAATCCCTTTCCCGAATGAACCTTATAGAATATACACTTGGAGACCTGCTGGAAAAGTGGGCTACCGAAATACCTGATAATGAATTTCTTGTCTACCCCGACAGGAACCTGCGTTTCACATATTCACAGTTCAACGACCGCGTGGATAAACTCGCAAAGGGCTTAATTGGCATTGGTGTGAAACCGGATGACAAGGTTGGCATCTGGGCGACCAATGTGCCTGACTGGACAACCTTTATGTTTGCCACGGCGAAGATCGGTGCTGTACTGGTAACCATAAATACCAGCTATAAGCTTTCCGAGATTGACTATATCATTAAGAATGCAGATCTGCATACGCTCTGTATCATCGATGGCTACCGCGACAGCGATTATGTAAGCATGATCTTTGAGCTTGTGCCCGAGCTTAGAGCAAATGTAAGGGGAGAGCTCAGGAGCGAAAAGTACCCGGAGCTAAAGAACATTGTATTCATCGGCCCACAGAAACATAAAGGCATGTACAACACCCATGAGCTTATGCTGCTGGGATCATACCTTCCAGATGATGAACTGAACAGGCGCAAGGCTGCCATTTCGTGCCATGATGTTGTCAACATGCAGTACACATCAGGCACCACAGGGTTCCCAAAAGGGGTGATGCTGAGTCATCACAACATTGTCAATTGTGGCCAGAGCACCGGCGACTGTATGAATTATACCCCGGCAGACCGGTTGCTTGTATGCGTTCCCATGTTCCATTGTTTCGGCTGCGTGCTTGCAATGTGCGCGGTTATAACACATGGCTGCACAATGGTCTTTGTTGAAGAATTTGATCCTCTTATGGTTCTTGCATCCGTTCAGAAAGAACGCTGCACCGCACTGTATGGCGTCCCTACAATGTTTATTGCAGAGCTGAATCATCCTATGTTCAGCATGTTCGACCTCAGTTCATTGAGAACCGGGATTATGGCAGGTTCATTATGCCCCATCGAAACAATGAACCAGGTTATGGAAAAAATGAACTGCAGGGACCTTATAATTGTATACGGCCTTACCGAATCATCTCCTGGTATGACTGCAACACGTATTACGGATTCTGCAGAAGTGAGGGCTACAACTGTTGGTACAAATTACCCCGGGGTAGAGGTAAGGATAGTGAATCCTGAAACAGGGGAGGAGTGTCTTCCCGAAGTCCAGGGAGAAATATGCTGCCGTGGTTACAATGTGATGAAAGGATATTACAAAAATCCGGAAGCAACTTCTCTGGCTATCGATAAGGACGGATGGCTCCACTCAGGCGATCTTGCTGTAAAGACGAAAGAAGGTTTTTACAGGATAACCGGGAGAATAAAGGACATGATAATCAGGGGAGGTGAAAACATTTATCCAAGGGAGATCGAGAACTTTCTTTACCAGCTTCCGCAGATCGAAATGGTCGAGATTGCCGGCATAGCAGACAAAAAATACGGTGAGATTGTCGGGGCTTTTATCAAATTAAAAAAGAATCAGACCCTCACCCAGGAAGAGATCCAGGAATATTGCCGTGGAAAAATCGCCAGGTTCAAAATCCCTCAGCATGTGATATTTGTAGATGAATTTCCAAAGACTGCAAGCGGTAAGATACAGAAATACAAGCTGAGACTTATGGGTTATGAATACGTCCAGGGCCTCTCTTCGCAGGGTTGACGGGCCAGGTATTAAACAAAATGAACTGATTAAGGTTACTTGGAGAGTTAACCTTTATTATGATAGTCCATCTTATAGACGGAACCTATGAACTCTTCAGGCATTTCTATGGACTGAGAAGCTTCAACAAGGGAAAAGACAGGCCCTACGGTGCAGCGGCAGGTGTGCTTAATGGCATTCTCCAGATGATCGAAGAAGGCGCCACACACATAGGAGTGGCAACTGATCATGTTATAGAATCTTTCAGAAATGACCTGTGGCCCGGTTATAAAACAGGGCAGGGGATAGATCCTGTTTTGTTTGCCCAATTTCATCCTCTCGAGGAAGCGCTTGCATCGATGGGCATTGTTGTCTGGCCCATGGTAGAACTGGAGGCCGATGATGCACTGGCTTCAGCAGCCTACCTTTCTGCAGCCGATCCGCATGTTGAGAAGGTTTGCATATGGACTCCCGACAAAGATCTGGCACAGTGCGTAAGCGGCGACAGGGTGGTCCAGATGGACCGCAGGGCAAAAGCTATCAGGGACGAAAATGAAATTCGCAAAAAATTTGGCGTAAGCCCATCCTTAATACCTGATTACCTTGCCCTTGTCGGTGACACTGCTGATGGCTACCCCGGTATCCCGGGCATCGGCAAAAGCGGCGCTGCAAGATTGCTGAACAAATATGGTCCAATAACAGATTTCCCGCCTGACATACTGACCGGAGTCCGTGAAGTTGCACTGCTTTTTAAACAACTTGCAATTTTACGTACTGATGCAGCGCTATTCAGCGATATTGAAGAACTTAGATGGAAAGGACCAAAAGCAGGCTTTGAAGAAATGGCAGTGAAAATGGGAGACCTGAAGTTGCCCGCCAGGGCAAAAGCTGCGGCGGCTGCGAAGCTATTTTGATTTCGGGGAAATGAGAGCTGAGAGACGTCAACACTCCGGTAATCCAGTACCAAAAGCACTACGCTATTACTTTCCTATGCAAAAATTCTTAAATATGTTACCCAGGATTTCATCTGTTGTTATGTCGCCTGTAATCTCACCGAGGTAATGTATTGCCTGCCTTATATCTATTGCAATAAGGTCTTCGGGAACATTATCATCCAGGCCTTCAATAACTCTGCCAAGGCTTTCCGAGACATGCCGGAGAGCCTCGTAATGTCTTATGTTACTGATTATTACATCGTTCGAATCAACCTTGTCTTTCAAAGACCGAACAACCAGATTCTTTCGCAACTCTTCCAGTCCTGTTTTTTCCCTGGCTGATATAAACATCAGGGAATCATTTTCTGCAAGTTTCAGCTTGCCTTCAAACTCCGTTATTGTGTCGGGTGAAGAGGACTGATCAATTTTGTTGATTATAATTATAAGACGCTGGGAATTGTAATCCATCCATTTCCTGATGTCTTCCGCACGGGTGTTTATCAATCCGGCATCATCGGTAATCTCATCGATAAGAAGTATCACGGAAGCTTGTCTTATCTTCTCATAAGTGCGTTGTATTCCCAGTGATTCTATAACATCGGTTGTCTCCCTGAGCCCAGCAGTATCGATAAACCTGTATTCCATTCCTTCAATTACAACGGTGTCTTCAATAGTGTCGCGGGTAGTCCCAGGAATGTCTGAAACAATGGCACGTTCTTCCATTAGAAGCGCATTCAGAAGTGTCGATTTCCCGGAATTAGGCTTACCTGTAATCGCCACAGGAATTCCATTCTTCAATGCATTGCCGGTAATGAATGATGAAGCAAGACGATCGGCCATCGTCCTGACCTTTACAATTATTGCTTTTAAATCGTTCCTGTCTGCAAATTCAACGTCTTCTTCCCCGAAATCAAGCTCCAGTTCAATGAGTGATGCAAAATTGAGCAGTTCCGACCTGAGATTTATTATTTCAGCTGAAAATCCCCCGCGCATCTGGTTCATAGCAATCTTATGAGCGGCTTTTGAGGTGGATGCGATGATATCAGCCACAGCTTCAGCCTGTGACAGATCCATCCTGCCGTTCACGAAAGCCCTCCTGGTGAACTCTCCAGGAAGAGCCATTATTGCTCCGTTTTGTACAAGAAGCTGCAATATTTTCGAGATAATGTACGGAGAGGCATGACATGAAATTTCAATTGAATCTTCACCTGTATATGAGTGAGGTTTGCGGAATACACCGACAAGAACATCATCAACAATCTCTTCACCTGACCTGATATCGCCGTATACTAACGAGAAACCATTCTGCGAATCGATTTTTGTTTTGTTGACTGCGGGAAAAAAGATTTTACCACAAATGCTCAAACTTTCAGGCCCGCTCATCCTTATAATGGAAATGGCGCCTCCGGTTCCTGAGGCCGGTGCACATATAGTTTCTCCGGTTCTGTACATCTTCTTCAAAATTGCAAAGTTAATACAACTCGGTTAACTCCATGTTATGCTTCTATGCAATCTTAACCCGAAATTAATCTGCTATAATCTGATATTCAATAAATTTGTTTCTGACTTGAGGCGAATGAAATGGTGAGGGTGTTTATCATATTAATTCTGTTTGGTTTCTCCTGTTCAGGAACAAATATGGATCCTATTCCAGACTCAACAGACCCATTGGCAAGACCTTCTTTCAGATATGATCCAGTAAGAAACCATTTCCTCCTTGCGCCATGGAATTATGATGCACCTGAAAATTCTCAAAGGAAATATCCGCTTGTAATCTTTCTCCATGGCATGGGCGGTGCAGGAGACATAAGTTATCTCAACTTCCTTGGTTATGATAAGGACGACGGGATCGATGACACGGTTGCTTTGGGCTTTCAGAAAAGATTCCCAAGCTTTGTTCTTGTTCCCCAGACAAGCGGAGAATGGGATAACAAAAGACTTATTGAGGAAGGTGAATTCATTAAAAAAACTTACAGAATAGATACAAACCGCGTTTACCTTATCGGGTATTCGATGGGTGGTTCAGGCTCTTACAGCTTTGCAAATGCCTGGTACGATTACAATGGGCATCTTTTTGCCGGAATCATAAGGCTGGTTGGACAAAGTCAGACAATCGTCAGGGATTCCATTGCAAAAAATACTGCCATCTGGCTGCACGTAGGGCTAGAAGATCTTCCTGAAAGAGTAAAGGTTGTACGTGATGCTTACGGTTTTCTCAGGAGTTATCACAAAAATGGGATTGAATCTGTAAGAGACACTATCATAGGAAGTTATGTCGCAAAAACATTTACCTTGACCATCGGAAATGATGACAGGATTAAACTTACTGAATATAGTAAGGCAGGCCACGGAATAGTAAATATCCCTTTCAGAGATAATCATTCCATTTCCTGGCTATTCAGACATTCTCTCTGACTTTATTTTTTAATGTTCTGAATCCAAAACGATTTATTCCCGTAATAACCATAACGTAATTCAATCTCAGAGATAGTCAGAAAGACGCAAAAATTCTTTAATTTTGGAATTGAACAACTAAATAATCGGAATTCTATGAGCGTGCTGCTGAACAGGGATTCGAAGGTGATTGTCCAGGGATTTACCGGTACTGAAGGTACCTTCCATTCAACACAGATGATTGAATATGGAACGAAATTAGTTGGCGGTGTAACACCGGGAAAAGGAGGACAAAAGCATCTTGACCTTCCTGTATTCAACACTGTCAGGGATGCAGTTGAAGCAACGGGAGCTGACGTATCAATTATATTCGTACCACCTGCCGTTGCCGCTGATGCGATTATGGAGGCTGCAAATGCAGGAATAAGGCTCATTGTTGCAATAACAGAGGGAATCCCGGTTTCTGATATGGTGACGGTAAAGGAATACATCAAGTCCTATCCTTGCAGGCTTATTGGCCCTAATTGCCCGGGGATCATAACACCTGAAGAGTCTAAGGTCGGCATTATGCCGGGCTTCATTCACAGAAAAGGCAGTGTGGGAGTCATTTCCAGATCTGGCACCCTCGCTTATGAAGCAGTTGATCAGATCACCAGACAGGGATACGGTCAATCAACCGGCATCGGCATTGGAGGCGATCCTGTGATCGGCACGACAACCCTCGATGCCATCAAGCTCATGATGGCTGATCCTGAAACCGAAGCTATAGTTATTATCGGCGAAATCGGCGGTAATATGGAAAATGAAGCCGCCGAATGGGTGAAGGTTAATGGTACCAAACCGGTAATCGGGTTCATAGCCGGACAGACAGCCCCAAAAGGAAGAAGAATGGGTCATGCGGGTGCAATAATAGGAGGGAAGAATGATACGGCAGCTGCCAAGATGGAATTGATGAGGCAATGTGGGATTCATGTTGTAGAATCACCTGCAGACATTGGCCAGACGGTGGCAAAAGTTCTGAAAGAGACTTCTACGCCTGTTTAGGCTAAGGTTTACCATAAATTCGAAATTGAAAATCCTAAATCCGAATTCTTTCTATCTTTGTCCCACTAACTAATTTTTGATCAAAATGGGACTATTAAGCGGAAAGACAGCACTCATCACAGGAGCATCAAGGGGTATAGGAAAAGCTATCGCCCTCAGGTTTGCCCGTGAAGGAGCTGATATTGCTATCACCAACATTGCTGACGACGAAGAATTCAGGAATACAATAAAAGAGATTGAAAGCCTTGGAGTAAAATCGAAAGGTTATGTTTCCAATGCTGCGAGCTTCACCGATTCGCAGCGTGTTGCAGAAGAAACAGCAAAGGATTTCGGCAGGATTGACATACTTGTCAACAATGCAGGTATCACCAAAGATACCCTGCTTATGAGAATGACCGAAGATCAATGGGATGCCGTTCTTGCAGTTAATCTTAAGTCTGTCTTCAACCTTACAAAAGCCGTGCTTAACACGATGCTCCGGCAGAAAGCCGGTTCAATAATTAACATGAGCTCTGTTGTCGGCGTGTCAGGCAATGCAGGTCAGAGTAATTATTCTGCCTCTAAAGCCGGTATTCTCGGATTCACGAAAAGCGTTGCAAAAGAGGTAGGTTCAAGAAATATCAGAGTGAATGCCATAGCTCCTGGCTTCATTTTAACTGAAATGACTGAAAAATTACCTGAAGATGTAAAAAAAGAATGGGCTGAAAAAATTCCTCTCAGGAGGGGCGGAACCCCTGAGGATGTGGCAAATACAGCTCTCTATCTTGCATCAGATTTGTCTTCGTATGTATCTGGACAAACAATTCATGTATGCGGAGGCATGCTAACATAAAAAAAATTTACTATATTTGAAAAACCGCAGGGTCCCTATCCTTTTAGCACGAGGAAATGCAGCGAGACATATTTATTCCACACTTATTTTAAACAGGGACCCTGCTTCTTTTTTTTAGGCCCTTCCTGATGAATACCATCCTCCTTCTGATAATTCTCATACCTGTTTCAGGTTTTATAATTGAAAGAATACTTGACCATCTGAACGATAGGATGTGGTCAGCTGCACTTCCGTCCAGACTTAAAGGAATAATCGGGAATGATGAATATTCAAGGTCACGGCAGTATCATAAGGAGAATAACCGCCTGTCGTTCTGGTCTTCTTTATTTAACCTTGCAGTGATCCTTGTCATGATATGTTTAGGCGGATTTGCCTTTGCCGATAAAACAGCTGCCCTGGTCAGCAGCAATCCTGTAGTCGTTGCACTCATCTTCTTCGCTATAATCGGGTTTGCGTCTGATCTGATAAATATACCCTTCGGCTGGTACGATACCTTTGTAATAGAGAAAAAATTCGGTTTCAACAGGATGACCCCGAAAACATTCATTACCGACCACCTGAAATCATGGGCCCTTGCTCTTATGGTGGGCATTCCTGTACTTGGTTTTATAACATGGTTCTACTACAGGACCGGAAAAAACTTCTGGCTTTATGCCTGGGGGCTCATCACAGTCTTCTCGGTATTCATGAATCTCTTTTATTCTGAGCTCATTGTGCCGTTGTTCAATAAACAAGTTCCTCTTCAGGAAGGCAGCCTGCGCGATTCAATCGAAGCTTTCGCCGAAAAAACCGGATTCCGGCTGAAGAATATTTATGTGATCGATGGTTCAAAGAGAAGCACAAAGGCCAATGCCTACTTCTCAGGCTTCGGACCAAAGAAAAGAATAGTGCTCTACGACACTCTGATGAAGGAGTTCAGTGAAGAGGAGATAACAGCCGTTCTGGCGCATGAGATTGGGCATTACCGGAAGAAACATGTGCTTGTTTCCCTCATTGTCTCAATCCTTCTTACAGGTTTGATGCTCTTTCTATTTTCACTCGTTGTCGACAATCCTGAACTATCGGAAGCTCTGGGAGCTGGATCCGCAAGCTTCCATCTCGGCCTGGTTGTTTTCGGGATACTGTATAGCCCACTCTCGCTTATAATAGGCCTGGTTACCAACTATATCTCAAGACAGAATGAATTTTCAGCCGACAGGTTCGTGAAAGATAACTACAAGCCAGGCAGGCTTGCTGAAGCCCTGAAAAAACTGTCTGTAAAGAATTTATCGAACCTGATGCCTCACCCGGCGTATGTTTTTTTCCACTATTCTCATCCTCCTTTGTTAAGCAGGCTGGAAAAATTGGAATGATTTTGTTTATATTTGCGGAAAATCAATCGCCTCCTTAGCTCAGCTGGTAGAGCAGCTCATTCGTAATGAGCAGGTCGTGGGTTCGAGTCCCATTGGAGGCTCTGGCAGAGACGTTGCATGCAGCGTCTCTTTTTATTTCTTCTCAAAAAAGGATTTATTTCAGGCATGGACTGCGGATCTCCTTACAGCCAGATTGATCCTGTACATGAGCCACTGTGACTGCTTTTCGGTTTCACGCTCAAAATTGTTGCACATAAGCTGGAGATCATCATTTGCGGATTCTTCTGATGATGCGTGAAGAAGAATATTGATTAACAAAGCCGCATCCATTGTAAGAAGCCACATGAAATGAAGATCGGAAGTCAGATCAAGCCCGGCTTCGTGATCAACTATAAATGAAGACATTATCTCATTATCCGGGCCATTCTGGCTCTTCAGGTAAATATCAGCCTCCTTCTTGAGAACCTTTATGTGATCGTTCGAAATTGAAGCCATTTCCTGGCAACCATAATAAATTCCCTGTTCTGTTTTATGATATTCTGCCATCTTGATGTAGTTCTCCACCAGCCTCATTTCGGCCGACAGAAGTGCCTGTATATACTGGTAAATACTCATGAGATGTCTTTACATTTTTAACAAAGGGAAAGAGTCAAATGTTCAGAGACGTTGCATGCAACGTCTACAAATAATAAAGACGTTGCATGCAACGTCTTTACCAGAGCGGGAAATGGGAATCGAACCCACGACCCTTTGCTTGGGAAGCAAATGCTCTACCCCTGAGCTACTCCCGCGAATATGGTGCAAATTTATCCGTTTTTTCCAAATACAATGGGATGATACATTAAAAAGTTTCACACACTCCATTCCCTGTAGAACTGCTTCAAAAATGTCATGAGAAAATCATTTCTTTCCTCAGCTATTTTTTTTGCTGTATCTGTATTCATCAGATCTTTAAGGATGAGGAGTTTGTCATAAAAATGCCGGATTGTGGAAGGTTCCATTTTACCATGCTCATCAGGCGGCAGGTAGATAGGATTGTTTTTTGAACTCCCATAGCTGAAAGCCCGGGCAATGCCAATGGCTCCAATGGCATCAAGACGATCAGCATCCTGAAGGATCATATATAAAGGATCAGACAGGTTCCCTGATTTATTCTGATTGCTGAAAGAAACGTTTCTTATTGCTTCAATAATCCTCGGGCTGATTCCGGAAAGCCCCGCCTCTGCCAGGAAAGTCTCAATACCTGAATATGCTTCCCCGGTGTTGAATTTCGAATCGGCAACATCATGGAGTATTGCAGCAAGGTCGAGCATAAAAAAATCCGCAGATTTTTCAACTGAATTGATTAATGCTGCCGTCTTCCTGACCCTTTGGATATGCCACCAGTCATGACCTGGATCGTAATTTTTCATTTTATCCTTCGCATAACTTTCAGCCCTGGAGATAATCGTTTCGTGATCCATTTTCTTCAATAAGCGTTACAGGAACATTTTGATTAATTTTGCATCAGACAAAAATATATGAAAGCTTCTATTATTACAATCGGCGATGAGCTTCTCATTGGTCAGACTGTTGACACCAACTCTGCCTGGATGGGAGCCGGGCTGAGCAAAATAGGTTTCGATGTCTGTAAAATGACCTCAATACACGACAGGAGAGAGGATATACTTCAGGCTCTTGCCGATGCCGAAAACAACTCTGATGTGGTTCTCATCACCGGCGGCCTTGGACCTACAAGCGATGATATCACAAAGCAGACGCTTTGTGAATATTTTAACACAAGGCTCTTAATGAACCAGAAGGTACTTGAGATAGTGACTGAAATGATGGGGCGCAGGAATTTTCCGATGAATGAGAATAACAGGAGGCAGGCTGAAGTGCCCGAATCATGCATCGTGCTCGAGAACAAAACAGGCACCGCGCCCGGAATATGGTTTGAGAAGAATGGTACAATCTTCGTTTCAATGCCAGGAGTACCCCATGAAATGAAGTATTTGATGACTGAACATGTTCTTCCGGTTTTTCAAAAACGTTTCACCTCTCAGGTAATAATTCACAAGAACATTATGACCTATGGCACACCCGAAGCAAGGCTTGCGGAGATGCTTTCCGGCTTTGAGGCACAGCTTCCCGGTGAAATAAAGCTTGCTTACCTGCCTGCTGAAGGGGTGATTAAGTTAAGGCTGACAGCGACAGGAGCCGACCGGGAGATGCTTGAAAATCTTGTAGAAAGTCAGGTTAAAATGTTGTATGAGATAATCCCCGGTTTAATCTATGGCGAGGATGAGGAATCATTCGGGATGGTCATTGGAAAGCTTCTCAGTTCAAGTGGCGCAACGATGTGCACTGCGGAGAGCTGCACCGGCGGGGAGATTGCACACATGATCACTTCAGTGCCTGGCAGCTCAGGATGGTACATGGGATCGGTGGTGGCATATTCCAACGAGGTTAAAACAAGGGTGCTCGGAGTTCATGAGGATATTATTAAACGTCATGGAGCTGTAAGCAGGGAAGTGGTTTGCTGCATGGCTTCGGGAAGCAGAAAAGTTTTCGGAACCGATTTTTCGGTTGCCACATCAGGCATAGCTGGTCCTGATGGGGGTTCAGAGGACAAACCTGTTGGAACAGTGTGGATTGCAGTTGATTCACAATCAGGTGTCATAGCGGAAAAATTCGTTTTCGGAACAGAAAGGATCGTGAATATACGGCGTTTTTCGCTGGCTGCTATGAATCTTTTGAGGAAACAAATTATAGCCGGTAAGGATAATTTACGGAATAACAGGTAAAAAAAGAGGCCTGAATATTTGTTTGATAAGATAAAAATCACGTATTTTGCGCTTCATTTTAAAAAGACAAACATTAGTAAGCTAAAAACGAACACCAATGTCGAAGATTTGTCAGGTCACAGGGAAAAAAGCGATAGTCGGAAACAATGTTTCTCACTCAAAGAGAAGGACCAAGAGGAAATTCTTACCGAATCTTTTTGAGAAGAAATATTATCTGCCCGAGGAAAACAGGTGGATCTCACTTAAGATTTCTGCAGCAGGCATCCGTCTCATCAACAAGAACGGTCTGAGTTCCGTACTTAAGGAAGCTAAGGAAAAAGGCTATATCGGGAATTATTAAACAGTATAAAAAATGGCAAAAAAGGCTAAAGGCAACAGGCAGCAGGTAATCCTGGAGTGCACCGAACAGAAGGAAAGCGGTGTTCCCGGAATGTCGAGGTACATCACGACAAAAAACAGGAAAAATACACCTGATCGTATGGAAAGGAAGAAATACAATCCTATTCTTAAAAAACACACACTTCACAGAGAAATCAAGTAATAGCATAAAACATGGCAAAGAAAGTTGTTGCAACACTCAAGACCGGTGCAGGCAAGGCATTCACAAAATGCATCAAAATGACCAAATCCGATAAAAGCGGAAGCTACTCATTTAAGGAAGAGATCGTTCATAACGATCATATCAAGGACTTCTTCTCAAAGAAGTAGTTCTTTCCTGCACATAAGATATTTACAATGGCTTTCTTCTTAGCGGAAGGAAGCTTTTTTTTTAAAACTTCAAATATGGGCTGGCTTGGGATATTCGGTAAGGAAAAGAAGGAAAGCCTCGACAAGGGGCTCGAAAAAACAAAAGAAAGCGTCTTTACTAAACTTTCGAGGGCTGTTGCCGGCAAATCCAGGGTAGACGATGAGGTTCTCGATAACCTCGAGGAAGTGCTTGTTTCATCCGATGTCGGGGTTGATACGACTCTGAATATCATAAAAAGGATAGAAGAGAGGGTTGCAAGGGATAAATACATGAGTACCGGCGAACTGAACAAGATACTTAAGGAGGAGATCGTTGCCCTGCTGGAAAGACATGAAAACGACGGCACTGATTTCACCTCACCTTTGACAAAGAAACCTTTTGTGGTTATGGTTGTAGGAGTTAATGGCGCCGGTAAGACCACTACGATTGCAAAGCTCGCAAACAATTTCAACAAAGCAGGTAAAAAAGTATTAATAGGAGCTGCCGACACGTTCAGAGCTGCAGCAATCGACCAGCTTCAGATCTGGGCCGACAGGGCAGGGGTGCCGGTAATCAAGCAGCAGATGGGCTCGGACCCGGCCTCCGTGGCTTACGACACACTGCGTTCCGCTGTGTCATCCGATATTGATATAGTGCTTATCGATACAGCCGGGCGACTTCATAACAAAATCAACCTGATGAACGAACTCTCGAAGATAAAGAGGGTAATGGAGAAGGTAATTCCTGACGCGCCGCATGAAGTTCTTTTGGTGCTAGATGGCTCAACCGGACAGAATGCCTTCGAGCAGGCCAAACAGTTCACAACAGCCACTGACGTCACAGCTCTTGCCATCACAAAGCTTGACGGTACTGCAAAAGGAGGTGTTGTCATCGGCATATCAGATCAGTTCAAAATACCGGTCAAATACATCGGAGTAGGTGAAAAACTAGATGATCTTCTTATCTTTAACCGTTTTGAATTCGTGGATTCATTGTTTAAATCATGAAGAACATACACAGAAGGACACAGGGAACCACAGTGATGCACAGAGCTGAATTGAATCGACTCTGTGAACCTCCATGCTCCTCTGTGAGACTCTGTGTTACTTATTTTTAAATAATGAAGAATAAAATAAATATTGTAACCCTTGGCTGTTCAAAGAATCTCGTCGATTCGGAAAAACTACTTCGCCAGCTGAGCGCCGGAGGTTTTGAAGTTATTCACAACTCAGATGATACTTCCGCCGGTACCGTCATTATCAATACTTGCGGCTTCATCCGTGACGCCAAGGAGGAAAGCATAGATATCATACTGCGGTTTGTCAGAGCAAAAGAGCGTGGAGAAATAAACAACCTTTATGTAATGGGCTGCCTGGCCGAAAGGTACATGCACGAGCTTAAGAAAGAGATACCGGAAGTCCAGAAATATTTTGGTGTTAATAATCTGACAGAAGTGCTGGGAGAAATGGGATTAAAGCTCCGCGACGACCTTCTCACTGAAAGGTTGATAACAGGTCCCAGCCATTATGCCTATCTGAAGATCTCCGAAGGCTGCGACCGCACATGCTCATTCTGTGCAATCCCGCTCATAAGGGGCAATTACGTTTCACGTAATATGGAAGATCTTGTGAATGAGGCTCATAATCTTGCCGAAGCAGGAGTGAAGGAACTCATACTCATTGCACAGGATCTCAGCTATTACGGGCTTGATCTGTATAAAAAGCAGGCTCTTCCCGAACTTGTAAAGGAGCTCTTGAATATCCGTTCACTTGAATGGATAAGGCTGCATTACCTTTATCCTGCGAATTTCCCGATGGAGCTCATCCCATTGATAAAAGAAAACAGGAAAATCTGCAGGTACATCGATATCCCGATTCAGCATATATCCGACAGGATGCTTCAGATCATGAGAAGGTCCCATGGCAGTGATGAAACCAGGAATGTACTGAACACAATCAGGCAGGAACTTCCCGATGCGGCAATCCGGACAACTCTCATTGC
>JBLNAO010000006.1:0-4132 GCA_050259395.1 Chloroflexota bacterium | reverse complement strand
TCTTTGTGACAAGTCCTTTTATACTGCAGCTGACAGCCAGCTTTCCTGATGGATTATATTCCGAAGCCTTCTGATAAATTTTTTGGGGAAGGTACCTTGTGAATCCTGTTATGTCAATATTGTTTCCTGTTATTGCCAGGTCATAAACGTTATCAGATGAAATGGTTCCTTCGATCGCGAAATCATAACCATCCACCGCAAGCGAGCTTTTGGCGAAGGTAATCTTTTCTCCGGTGCTCACCAGGCTAAGATCAACCCTGGCTGAAAATGAATGTCTTACGGGAGTTCCCGAGACACTTAAGCTGTCGATCTCAATGTCTGACGTTGCGCTGAATTCAATTGTGCTGCCCTTAATTTTGCTTTTCAGCTTCCCGTTTTTGATGAGGCCGTTTATTCTGAATCCGTTCGACTTGTTAATGTATTCTGCATTCATTCCGGTCAGATTTATCCTGTCGAGGTTGATGCTTACAGCAGTTGAATCACTGTTGTTACCTGAACCAACACTGTAATTGACTTTACCGGCCATATCCTCCAGCAGCGTGATGGTCCCCGATCTGGCGGTAATAGCCTCAATGTTGTAATTGCCGCGGTAAATATCAAGCGGGTGAAATATCACGAAAACCGATTCAGCAAAGAGGAGGGTATCTGTTTCTTTTCCAGGGAAATCAGCGGTGTTGAATTCCTTTGAAGAATGCACCACGACGTTCCGGAGCTCCACTGAAGCCCTTGGGAAGCTCCTGAGAAAGGAAAGCTTCATCGATCCGGCTTCCACTTTGGTCGACACGTTCCTGTTGAGCATTGAAAGGATGATCCCCGACACTTTATCCTGCACCAGGAATGCTGCAGAGAAAAGAATTATCACTACTGTGGTGATCAGTATGATTATAACACGGGCTATCTGAAGCAGGTTTTTCATGTACACAGGCTATCATTAGTTCCCATTGTACCATTAACCAGATCCTTTCCCCTGAAGGATTTTATGTTCGGGTGACAATGGATTAACCCCGGGTCAAATTTAGAAGATTTCTTATTTCAAAAGGAAGGATATATCATCATCACTCGAATATTCTTCAGGAGAGTGTCCCTTTTTGAAAAGTCTCAATTTCCGGGGACCAATTAGTCTCAGAATACTGTCCTCGCGGATCAGCATCGTGCCTTCCCTGAGTCCTGCAACATAAAGACCAGGATTGACTTCTATGAACTCCTCAATCCTTTGTTCCCGGGTTTCCCCGGCATGTCCTGCCGGATTGGCATCGAGGTAGTGCGGATTGATCTGGAAAGGTATAAGGTTCAGGGAATCAAATGAATCAGGCTCTACCACCGGCATGTCGTTGGTTGTGCGGATTGTCGGGCATGCCATATTCGATCCTGCGCTCCATCCTATATAAGGTATACCTGACAAAACTTTTTTCCTGATGGGCCCTGTCAGGCCGTTGTCCCTGACAGTTTTAAGAAGCTTCCATGTATTACCGCCGCCGACAACAATGGCATCAGCTTCATCAACGGCAGCTGAAGGATTGGCGAAATGATGTATCGAAACAACGTCATGGCCGATTTCATTGAACCTCTCCCTCACCTTTGATTCATATACATCATACGAAAAAGTGACTGCTGCATAAGGGATGAACAGGGCCCTTACAGGTTTGCCTCCAAGAAATTCCTTGATATTAAGCTTCGGGTAATCGAGGTAAGGTTCACCCGGATTAGTGGAGTTGCTGATCAATAATAATCTCATAGTACATTGTCTAAGCCGGAACCAGGCTTTCAGCAGGTTCTTCAACTTCCTGCTCCTGTTTCACTGTTTCAAGCTCAAATGTACTGAATGTGTTGCTAAAGATATTGATCAGAAATATTTTTCCGCTCAGGATTTCGCCTGCACCTGTTATAATCTTGATCACTTCATTTGCCATGTACATGCCTGTTATGCCCGGAAGAATTCCGAAAAAACCCACTTCAGCGGGGGCAGGATTCCTGAATTTCCTTGAGAGTGGAGCCGGATTAAAATCCCTGTAAGATGGTCCGTTACAATAATTGAAAACCGAAATCATTCCTTCGTGCCTGTATATCGAACCATGCACCATAGGCTTTTTGTAGTATACACAGGCATCGTTGATTATAAATCTCGTCTCGGGATTGTCGGTGGCATCGACAATCAGGTCGTAATCCCTGAAGAAGCCAAGATTTCCGGAATCATCTATCCTCCTGTTGATAATAGTGTATTCACAAAGAGGGTTAAGGTATTCAAGCCTGCTTTTGGCTATTATCGATTTAAGCTTGCCAAGATCGTTCGATCCATAAAGTGTCTGGCGTGCAAGGTTGGTTTCGTCAACCAGGTCAAAGTCTATTATCGAAATTTTTCCGACGCCTGCCGATGAAAGATATTGTAAGACCGGGCAGCCCAATCCGCCGGCGCCAATGACCAGAACATTAGAATTCTTAAGCTTCAGCTGACCCTCCAGCCCTATCTCGGGCATCATGATCTGCTTTGTGTATCTCCTTGTCTCACGGTTGGTGAGCGTATCGCTGTTTTTGTCCCTTTTCATATTTACAAATATACCCAAAAGAGCCTTAAGAAAACATTAAACCTGAGGGTTAACCCGGTGTTAATGCATTCTTAACCAATACTTAATGATGAAAATGAACAACACCAAACTTCCTGTGGCAGGTAGTATCGGACCCCTTTAAAAGTTTGAAAAACAGGTAAATCCATTAAACGCAAAGAACGCAAAGGTTAAAACGAAGAACGCAAAGGCCTGATATTCAATTAATCAGCTTTGCGTCCTGTGCAACCAGCGTTGTGGCCGTGTGGTTTAATTCTAGTTATTGAATGTAAAAGCCATTCCGACCTCGAAAGGATAAAGATCCCATCCGCCCGGACCATCGCCTGACCGGAACATAGGTGTAAAGTAGTATGTGCCGTATATCTGCAGGTTAGAGTAACCGACTCTTGCTGTTGCTCCGTATTTCAGAAGATTCAGGTTGAAATCGCTGTTTGACTTTTCCTTGTGTCCGGCTTCAAAAACCATCTTTGAATGGGAGAGAAGCTTTACCGCACCTATCGGACCGGCAGCGACATTAAAGTGGTTGCCGCTGTTTACCGGGAGCTGAATTTCGAAGAGAAAGGGTACAGTAAGGTAAACGGTAGTAAGCTTTGACTTCTTGAGGTCTGCACCCGGGTCTAGCATTGCAATTTGTCCGCCATCACCTTTTGCTATATTATTATTGCCGTCGAACCTGTAATTATTCCAGTTGAAACCCAGACCGGTCACAAATCCCATGTGTCGTGTAATCCCCAGGTTGATCTGGGCGAAGTTAATGTTGAAGTTATGCGATTTCCCTGAATGCAGGGTCATGTAATCTATTGGATCGGGAATCATCTGCTTGCTTCGTGAGGCGGTGAAATTATTGTAGCCGAATTCCGTGCCGGCCCAGTTTCCCCTGAACCTGCTTCTTCTTCTCTCCCTGTCCTGTTCCCTGTCGATCCATTCATCCTGTTCTTCATCGTACCGCTGAAGCCTGATTTCGGTACCCTGCCCTTCGAGAGACTCCAGAATGCTGAGTCCCCTGTTTCCAACCCTTATGTTTACAGAGGTATCATTTTCATTTATTTTCAGGATATTCCTGCCTATTGACAATTCCTTGTCGTTCCTGTCCGACCTGTCCTGCTTTTCGTCCTGCTGGGTCAATGCAAAGATCTCCTGGCTGAAAGCCTGCGTAAATGTTGCTAGAAACAGGAAGATGATTCCAAATTTTTTCATGGCGTTATATTTAATTGTTGTTTATGGCTGGGACGAAATGCCCATGCAAAAAGTTACTCTGCGGAAGAATTATTTTTTACAGGAGTATTGAATTTTAACATTCTCGAGTTGAAATTCACAGCTTTAACATCTCCGTTCTCATCTGTTCGTTTAGTCAATGCCATTTCCCAGCCCAGGAGCTTGTTCAGCCCGTCTATGCCGGCTTCCGCTATTTCATAACCCTTCAGGGGAGCATCCGAGGGAGCCTCTTCCCTGAGGACATTTGATCTGAAATGCCTTGCCATAAAACGCCCGACATTGCTTCTGCCATCGTCAGGGTCTGTTTTTTCAGGAGGAATGAATGTGGCTGTAAATGGCATGATCATGTTATCGTC
>JBLNAO010000005.1:0-4464 GCA_050259395.1 Chloroflexota bacterium | reverse complement strand
CAGAGATGAAAGAGGGTCTAATGTGCATAGTACTGAATCGCGTATGAAGAGAACCTTGTTGTTATTGTTTCTTACATGGTGCGCTGTTTTACAAGGTCAATTCAATACTCTGAGTTTACCAGACTCAGGATTTGAAGAAAGAATCAGGCGATTTGTCGACACAGTATCCGTCTTCAGTACCCACGAACATTTCATGGATCCGGAAATTATCAAAGATTCCGGATTTCTTGATTTCGCGTTCCTTTTCATTGAAAATGGCTACAATGACATGGTATCAGCAGGGCTTAATGATTCACTCTTCAACGACCTCTTCGGAATGAAACTTACGCCGGCTGAAAAATGGAAGATCATCGAACCATACTGGAAAAAGTCTTTTAATACAGCAAACAACAGGGTCCTTCTAAGGGCAATAAATGATCTTTACGGAGCAACAGAGCTCAATTCCGCAACTGCAGCTGAAATAACCAGAAAGATGAAAGTTGACTATTCCTCCGGCTGGTTTGATAAGATCATACTTGAAAAATCCGGGATCGATTATGTAATTATCGACGGAGACAGATTTGTGACCAAGGCGCCTTATATTAAATACTCCGAGAGATTCGATGAATGGATAATGGCATCATCAAAAAGAGTTGTTGATTCACTGGCCATAATGCAACTATCCCCTATTTATACTCTGGAGGATTTCGTAAAATCATTGAAAAATAACTTCGAAAATAAGTTAAAAGAAGGTATGGTTGCTGTTAAGATCGACATGGCATACCTGAGACCGATAAAATTTGAGAAAGTCAGTACAGAAGCTGCAAGAAAGATATTCAAGACCCTGGTCAACGGCAATGAAGATACTAAATTATCGCTGGAGCAAGCCCGCCCGCTGCAAGATTATATGGTTTATAACCTTATTGAGCTTGCAGGTAAAAATAATATTCCTGTGGCCTTCCATACAGGTTTTCAGGCTGGTAACAGTAATGAACTCAGAAACTCCGATCCGACTCTTCTTACAAATCTTTTCATCCGGTTTCCCGAAACAAGATTCGTTCTGTTTCACGGATCATATCCATTCGGAGGGGAATTGTCAGCTCTTGCAAAAACTTTCAGTAATGTATATATCGATATGAACTGGACCTACGATATATCTCCCACATACGCTGAAAAATTTCTTGGGGAATGGCTCGAGACAGTACCGGTTAGTAAGATAATGGCATTCGGAGGTGACCAGAGAACTGCTGAAATGACTTATGGCAGTCTTATTGTGGCAAGAAAAGTTGTGGCCGACGTCCTGATTGAAAAGGTCCGGATAGGTTATTTCAATGAAACCGAAGCGCTGAACATAGCCAGGATGATCCTCCACGATAATGCAATGAAATTTTATAACATTTCTACTTTACCCTGATCGGCCTTTCGAAATCTTTTTTCATTGAATATGGAAGCATCCATACCTTATTGCATTTCCTGTTTGTAAACAGGATCCTTGAAACTGATCTTTTCTGAGCATCCCCATCTGACCAGAAGGCATAGAATTCATCATCGGGGTTCAAGGGTCTTTTTGCATATGAATTGTTATAGCTGCTTCCCGAAGTTATATTCATCGTTTTTGTCCAGGATCCGCCCTTATCGGTACTTGTCCACAAGACCATTTCCCCTCCTGTTCCATATTTTGCAATTCCGGGATCAGATGGACCTATCAGTCTCCAGTCTTCCCTGGAGATGTAAATTGATCCCAGGTTGTAATTATGAGGCATGTCACATACCTTGTTGAAATTCCAGGATCCGTTCCGGCGGCTTATCACCACCCATTCCCGTGGTTCGCCTCCCGGCCCGGGCCTGAAATCATTGCTTGTCAACAAAAGTATCACCGGGTTGCCATCTTCGTCAAAATTCAGATCATGAATATAGACAAGCTTCTTCTCTGACCGGTAATCGTGTATCATTGCCTTATTTTCAACCTGAACCAGCGGTGTCTGAATTATTTCGTCATCGATTGTCCTCCATGTTTTCCCCAGATCGTCGGTATAAACAAGGTAAAGGTTTGTACGGGTATCGAGGTTTCCGTTGGGACAGACACTGAAAACAGAATAGAGTCTGTTGCCAAAAACATTTGTCACCTGGAAGTGGCCACCCATGCCTGCCAGTTTTCCTGAAGAGGCCCACGGCGCACCATCTTTTCCGGCAGTCCAGTAAATCTCGCGACCTCTTGTTAGTTTGGTGTACATCATCAATACAGTTGTATCGTTCATCCACCATCCCTGTGGAAACAGAATTTCACCCGAAAAGACCTGTTTAAAATTGTCTATTGCCCAGGGCAACTCACTTTTAAAAATATACCCCGGCCTGGTCCGTGCCCGCCCGCTGACGAATACCCACAGAAAACCTTCGTGATCGACTGAGATCGTAGCATTATCCTGAGGATCGGTCACTCCCATTTTATCGAGTACAATAACGGGCCGGGGAACTTTATGACTCCTATGGTCAAAGTAGGAAATCATAATCTGCACATGAGTGGTATCGGGACCAGCTGTTCCGCAATAGACAAAAAAAGTTTTTTTCACTTCCGGCGAATAAACAGCCATTGGGTTATGCTGGGAAGAGAACGTTGCCATACCTCCTGAAAACTTATACCCATATTCGTATGGCTTGCCGAATTTATACCACAGACCCATGTAGCCAACAGCTTTATTGTTCTGGGCGACGGCGCTGACATGAATAAGCAGGAAAACCAAAAAAGCAGGATACAGGATTTTTCTCGCAGTCATAATTGACAATTTTTACTGTACCGATTTTATTGCATCACGAACAGCATCGATGCCCTTCACGGCTCCGGCGGGAAGATGGCCTTCCTTCCCGAAAACCAGGAGAGATTCAATCGGTTCTATTGTAACTTTTGATTCATCAGTTTTACCTGTTTTCCTGTCTTTGACAGCCGTGATATCAAGACCGAGATGCTTTGCCATAAACTCATACATTGCAGCACGTTTTGATGCTCCGTAATTATGAGTTTCATTTTCGAAATGCACATTTTCAACATTCGCCTCTTTACCGTAAAGGGCATAAACACTCTTTAAATAAGGAAATTCAATACGGGGTACATCAGCCGTCCAGTCATCACCATCAGAGACAACCAACAGAGGCTTGGGTGAAACCATGGCTGCAATTTCGGCATTGTTGGTCATAAGTTCAGTGCAGGAATGAATTGGCAGACCGCTTTCGCAGGTACATCCTCCGGCAAAATATGAAGATACCATCACAACCGGTGCACTGACTGCTATCCGGTCATCGAGGGCTGCCAGCAGGAAGGTCTGTGTTCCACCGCCCGATTCACCGGTAACAGCGATTCTCCCGGCATCAACATAAGGCAAAGAGGTGAGAAAGTCAACAACCCGCATTGAGTTCCAGGCCTGGATCGTAGGGGTAACAGTACTCCTGTGATCAGCGGTGGTTACCTGCAACAGCGACTCTCCGTAAGCAAACATTTCATAGCTAAAAACAACGGCGCCCATTCTTGCCAGCGATGCACACCGGTATTGCTGCTGTGGCCTGTAGCGCATCTGCTCTGTTTTGTAAAGCTTGTCTTCATCAGGGTTCTCGCTGTTTGGATGACCATGTGTGCAGAGAACTGCCGGAAATGGGCCCTTCCCTTTTGCCGGCCTGTAAAGTGATCCGCAGAGCCACACTCCCGGAACAGTTTCCAGGGCAACATTCTGAACCGTGTACCCGTCAAATTTTCTTACAGGTGTGTAAATTGGATTCAGCGGAGTTCGTTTAGGCAGGGGAGAGAGATTCAGCTGTTCAAGAAAGCATTTTCGCAGTTCAGCCTTGCGGGTTTCCCACTCATCAACAGTTTTGTAAGCCGAAAGCAACTTGTCAAGATGACGCTTTCCTTCATCCGGGGATTTACGGTAATAATCGAATCTGGCAATCTGGTAAGCGTTTTCCCCGGTTTTTGTGTAAACAAGGTCAAGAGGCAGCAGTATGTTGTTTAAAGTTTCTTCCGTATCCATCCTGTAACGCCAGACAGGGTACATAACATCAACATTCCTGACCAGGTTCTCACTGTACTCGAATTTTACCGAATACCGTCTTTCAATATCTGACAGAACTTCCTTCAGTGGCTTCCTGTAAACATCCTGTGGATCCTGAGCAAAAAGGCCTGCGGCGAACAGGAAAAAGATCAGGGAAAAATATTTTTTCATCAAGTAAGGTTTTTCGCAATACGTCAACGATTGCTTTAGTTCAATAATGCGGTTTAAGGCGTGGATTATCGCTTCAGCCGAAAAGATAATAAAACTTGCTAAAATTATTCCCCGGAAATGATATATTTTCTTTTATCCTGAAATGATAATCGCTTTACTCAGCAATAAATTTATATAAAGGGATCAGAATGGGTTTACCTTTTTCGGCAAGCAATCTTGTTGTTGTCACCGGCTTCCCGTCCACAATGACGCTTTCCACTTCGGCATGAATATA
>JBLNAO010000004.1:0-9091 GCA_050259395.1 Chloroflexota bacterium | reverse complement strand
TGAAAGATGGACAGGGATATGTCCTCATCGGCCCGGGAAGGTGGGGTTCAACCGATCAGTGGCTGGGCATTCCTGTGAAATGGCACCAGATTTCCGGTGTCCGGATTATTATTGAATCGGGATTAAAAAATTACCGGATTGATCCCAGCCAGGGGACTCATTTTTTCCAGAACCTGACATCATTCAGGGTCGGGTATTTTACGATTAACCCCTATATAAACGAGGGTCATTACAATGTTGATCTGCTGAACAGCATGCCTGCCGTTTTCGAGAACAACCAGGTGAGGCATGTAAGGTTTGAGCAGCCCCTCGAGATAATGATCGATGGAAGAAAACACAAAGGAGTAATCCTCAACCCCGGCAACTAAAAGTAAATTAACTAGATAGCTGCAGAATCAGCAGGGATATCCTTATTCACTTTCCTTATGAGGCCTGACAGAACTGCGCCTGGTCCGACTTCAGTGAATCCGGTAGCACCATCGGCTATCATATTTATGACGCTCTGTGTCCATTTCACCGGTGAGGTGAGCTGAAGTACAAGATTTGATTTTATTGTTCCAGGATCCGATGATGGTTTCGCATTAACATTCTGGTAGACCGGGCAAACCGGTTTACTGAAAGTGGTGGTGTTGATAGCCTTTTCCAGTTCAAGACGGGCAGGCTCCATAAGAGGTGAATGGAATGCGCCCCCGACAGCAAGCTTCAAGGCTCTTTTTGCACCTTTTGTTTTTAGCACCTCAATAGCCCTGTCAATTCCTTCATTTGAACCGGAAATCACTATCTGTCCCGGGCTGTTATAGTTGGCAGGAACAACAACTTCATTGATCGAAGCGCACACTTCCTCTACGATGCTGTCGTCGAGTCCGAGGATCGCAGCCATGGTTGAGGGTGTCTTTTCACATGCCTTCTGCATGGCCAGGGCCCTTCTCGATACAAGCAACAGCCCGTCTTCGAATGAGAGTGTTTTATTAGCAACCAGAGCAGAAAACTCACCGAGGGAATGTCCTGCAACCATTGAGGGTTTAAAGCTTTCGCCAAGTACGGTTGCCAGTATTGTCGAGTGAAGGAAGATAGCAGGCTGGGTGACCTTAGTTTGTTTGAGATCCTCATCTGTTCCGGAAAACATCAGGTCCGTTATGCGGAATCCAAGAATCTCATTTGCTTTTTCAAACATCTCCTTCGCAACAGATGATTTGTCATACAGGTCTTTGCCCATTCCGATGAACTGGGCACCCTGTCCGGGGAAAACATAAGCTCTCATGGTTGGTTTTTAAAGTTACGGGCGTAAAAGTAATAAAAAGTCCCTAAAGTCCCTTAAGTCTCTAAAGCCCCTCAAGTCTCTAATGTAATCTCACCCCAATAAGATGTATGAACTCTTCCCTGGTATTAAGTTGTTCAAGGAAAACGCCGGTGAAAGCCGATGTTGTCGTCACCGAATTCTGTTTCTGAACACCCCTTATCTGCATGCACATGTGCTGAGCTTCAATAACAACCGCAACTCCTTCAGGATGAAGAGTGTCCTGAATGCAATCCCTTATCTGTGTCGTAAGTCTTTCCTGCACCTGAAGCCTTCTGGAATAGGCTTCGACAACTCTTGCCAGCTTGCTTAATCCTGTTATATATCCGTTGGGAATATAAGCAACATGAGCTTTTCCGAAGAATGGAAGCATGTGATGTTCGCACATTGAGTAAATATCTATATCCTTTACAAGCACCATCTGCTTGTAATCTTCCTTGAACATGGCAGATCTGAGGATCTGTTCCGCATTCATGTTATATCCGTTTGTCAGAAAATTCATAGCTTTTGCAACCCGTAGAGGCGTTCTGAGAAGGCCTTCCCTCGCTGGATCTTCACCGAGGAGCTCGAGGACACGGTGGTAGATTTCGGAGAGTTCCTGAATATTCTTCGCATCCCATGATTCCACCTTGTTATAACCATTTGGAACAATCCCCGAACCGTCGTTGATCTTTTCAATTCTTTCAGCCATAATATTCAATAGAGTTATTTTCTGTTTCTTCAATTTTGACGCAATGAAGCCGGGCTCCTTTTTCCGCAATCAGTGGTTTAAGCACATCCCAGACAGCAATTGCAAGATTTTCGGTGGTGGCTATCTTCCCCTTCATAAAACCGACCTCGATGTTGATATTCTTATGATCAAGGTGGGAAATTACATTATCGAGGATTATTTTTTTAAGATGGTTCATATTCATCACAAAGCCATGTTCCGTGGAAGGATCTCCCTTCACTGTCACCCATAAGACATAATTGTGTCCATGCCAGTTCGGATTGGAGCATTTCCCAAAAACTTCCATGTTGGCTTCATCGTTCCAGTCAGGCCGGTACATCCTGTGAGCTGCACAGAACCTCTCCCTTCTTGTCAGGTAAATCATGAAGTCATATTATTAGAATACAATATTATACAATAATTTTGTTTTTATAATTCATAAAAACATATATTTAGGTATGGCTAACGGCCGGTAAAATGAAGATACTCTATGTGACAGCAACCGCCGCAGAGGCTGTTGCTCTTAAAAATGTAAAAGACCTGGTGCCTGACGGCAATAAATTCAGTATTCGATCCCTGGAAATAGACCTCCTGATCGGTGGCATTGGAACTGTATCGACAATATTCGAAATGTCGAGATGGATCTCTGCTCATGGGAAACCTGATATTGCAATTAACGGTGGAATTGCGGGCAGTTTCACTGATAACCATTTGATTGGAGATGTTGTTCTGCCTGTGAATGAATGTTTTGCAGATCTCGGCATAGAGGACCATGATGATTTTAAGACCCTTTGGGAAGCCGGCTTGACAGATGCCGATGCATTTCCGTTCGTGAAAGGATCTTTACCGGCCGACGAAAAAATTGCTTCAGGCTTCAGTTTTCTCAAACATGTGAAATCCATAACGGTAAATACCGCTTCGGGCTCCGGTAGGTCGATCGAAAGGCTGATAAGAAAATACAACGCCGATATCGAGACAATGGAAGGTGCATCTTTTTTTTATCTTTGCCGGCGGGAAAGAATTCCATTCCTTGCAATCAGGGCGATCTCCAACAAGATCGAACCAAGGAACAGGGATAACTGGAACATAAGGCTTGCACTTGACAACCTTACTAAAAGGTTGCAGGATGTTTTTTTAACATTTGAATGAAGAGATGAGACTTACACTGGGGTTTTCCCCATGCCCGAACGATACATTTATTTTCGACGCTATGGTCCATGGCAGGATCGACACTGAAGGTCTTCAGTTCGATTATTTCCTTGCCGATGTTGAGGAGCTCAACCATAAAGCTTTTGCAGCTGAAGTCGATATAACAAAGATGAGCTATCATGCGTATGCCTACGTCGCGGGCAATTATCTTATACTCGATGCAGGAAGCGCCCTTGGCTATCGCAACGGTCCGCTTCTTATAAGTAAGAAATACAGTGATACAAGGAACATCAATGAATCGAGAATAGCCATTCCCGGGAAATACACCACGGCCAACCTTCTCTTCAGCATAGCATGGCCGGAAGCGACTAACAAAAAGGAGTACCTATTTTCCGATATCGACCGTGCAATACTGGACGAGGAGGTTGATGCAGGACTCATAATACACGAGACCCGTTTCACGTACCAGAGGAAAGGCCTTAATAAACTGGCTGATATGGGTGAATACTGGGAAAACCTGACAGGCTTGCCGATCCCGCTGGGTGCCATAGTTGTAAAGAGGGAACTGCCCGATGAAGTGAAGATGAAAGTCAACAGGATAGTGAAGAGGAGTCTTGAATATGCATACAAGGATTCATTTGCTTCATTCGATTTTGTTTCGGAAAATGCCAGGGAGATGGAGAGCACGGTAATGAACAATCACATAAAGCTTTTCGTGAATGAATTTACACTCGATCTTGGAGATAAGGGTAAAAATGCCGTAAATGAGCTTTTCAGGATATCTGCAGAGAATAATATCATACCCGATCTGCCCGAAAGAGTGTTCCTGACATAGGAAAAAAGTTATAGAATGACTAACTTTGAACATACGATTTTGTTCATTGTTTTTACATTAAAGTATTAACTTAATATCCCACTGTTATGGCATTCGAACTCCCAAAACTTCCTTACAGGACTGATGCGCTGGTTCCGTTCATAAGTGAAGAAACCATCGATTTCCACTATGGCAAACACCATCAGGCTTATGTGAATAATCTGAACGGACTCGTTCCGGGGACTGAATTTGAAAATGCCGGCCTGGAAACAATCATTAAAAAAGCTGAAGGCGGTATATTCAATAACGGGGCGCAGGTATGGAACCATACTTTCTATTTTGAGGCATTCTCAAAGGGCGGTCGCAAGGAGCCATCCGGAGAGCTGGCTGAAGCAGTGAAGAAATCATTCGGCTCACTGGATTCCTTCAGGGAGCAGTTCAACAAGGCTGCTTCAACCCTTTTTGGATCGGGATGGGCATGGCTGGCGAAAAGCCAGGATGGTTCGCTGCTGATAGTCCAGGAATCAAATGCAGGCAATCCCATGCGTAAAGGTCTCACTCCACTGATGACCTGCGATGTGTGGGAACATGCATATTACATTGATTACAGGAACAAAAGGCCGGATTATATCAAAAATTTCTGGGAAATACTTGACTGGGATGTGGTAGCCTCGAGGTATTAAAAAGATATTTGACTGCATCTCCAAACCAAAAATATTCAGACATGCAATTGAAGGATATAATATTCAGATGCCGTTCATACCGGCGTTTTGATGAATCACATCCTGTTGATACAGGAACGCTTGAACACCTTATCAATCTTGCCCGGCTTTCTTCTTCTGGAGGGAACAGGCAGCCATTGAAGTTTTTGATTTTCAACGATCCGAAAGGATGCGAAAGGATTTTTCCCTACCTGGCCTGGGCGGGCTACCTTAAAGACTGGCCGGGACCGGAAAAAGGTGAACGCCCCTCTTCGTATATTGTGGTTCTGGGTGACAAATCAATCACCGATAACTTCGGTATTGACCATGGGATCGCTGCTCAAAGCATTATGCTTGGGGCTGCTGAACTTGGCCTCGGAGGCTGCATGATCCAGTCGATCAGCCGCGAGGGATTGCGCGACGAAATAAGACTTCCCGACAACTTCGAGATCTTATTGGTGCTTGCTATAGGAAAACCGGTTGAGAAAGTTGTGATTGAAGAGATCAATAAAGATGATGTAAAGTACTGGAGAGACGCAGACAAGACTCACCATGTTCCAAAGAGAAACCTGAAAGACATAATTTTGAAGCTTTAAGCAAAGTGAAGCTGTTCCTCGCAAAACTTTTTTTACTGTTCAGACTGGTAAATAATGTTTTTAGCCAGGAGATTGATCAGCCGGGCATAAAAATCTTTTTTCAGGGCAGGGTGATGGATTCTGAAACTTATAATCCCCTGCCCGGAACCCAGCTTTTTGTAAATAAAAGTTTCAAATCAGTTACCGATAGTAATGGCGCTTTTGCAATATATGTAAGTGTGAGCGACACCATTATCTTCAGCAGGACAGGTTACAAACCCGCAGATGTAATAATCAGCGACACCCTGGTTGGGAAACAGTATATAGCCGGCATATTCATGAGTCAGGACACGCTTCAGATAGGCGAAGTCATAATCGTTCCCAGAGTATCGAATCTCCGTTCAGAGATAATGAACACACGTACCCGGACTTCCCCGGAGGTTGAAAATGCAAGGCACAATGTTGCGGTGTCAGCATACCAGGGACGAACAACAACCGGAAAGCTTGGCGATCCGGCAACTAATTATGAAATGCTGCGGCAACGTCAGCGGATAAATGCATACGAAAGAGGAGGTATTCCTTCAGACAGGATTGTCGGTCTGAGCCCTTTCATGCTTATTCCTGCAGCCTACCTTCTGATGAATGGTTTACCGGAAAAACCTGCATCCTTTAAACCTGATATTTCAGACCGTGAACTGGATGAAATTATGAAAAGGTATCTTGAGAAAAATAAACCCACTCTCCCGGAGTGAGAGGCAGACAAATGTGGCCTATTAATTCTTAACCCGCCACATCCGGATTATCAGGGCAGGGCAGGTAACAGAACAGTGTTTTACCCTTTCACAAATATTGCCTTGATGATATGGGCAGCCATCTTTGGGTTTTCCTTGAGCCTGCGGGTTGAGTATCCAAACCATTTCTCACCGAACGGAACATAAACCCTCATATGATGACCGGCTTTTACCACGCTTTCACGCAGGCCGGGCGTAACCCCATAAAGCATCTGGAATTCGTACATATCCTTTGACACTTTGTACTTCTCAATAAGCCTGTAGGCTCCTTCAATAAGTGGTTTATCGTGTGTGGCGATGCCAACCTTGATTCCATTCTTAAGCATGAACTCAAGATCTTCGAGATAATGTGAATTGATCTCTTCATACCTCTTGAAAGCGATGTCGGCAGGCTCAACATAAATTCCCTTGCAGAGCCTGAAGCTGAGAGGCGCATCAGGAGTATGCATGTCCATCATATTCCGGATGTCTGTGAGTGTCCTCTTAAGATATGCCTGTATTACAAGTCCGACGTTCAAAGGAAATTCTTTCTTTAACCGGCGGTACAGTTCGATCTCCATATCGGTGCAGGGAGAATCTTCCATGTCGATGCGGATGAAACCATTATATGATGCTGCCTTGGCTACTATTTCGCGCAAATGCCTGTAACATACCTCTTTATCGATCAGCAGGCCAAAGCTTGTGGGCTTTGCCGAAAAGTTGCCATCGATTTTATTCCTGAACGAAATATCGATAAGATTTAGGTAATCTTTCTTATTCACCTCCGCTTCGTCGAGAGTCTTGATAAACTCACCCAGAACATCGAGTGTTACCCTGATACTTTTCGAATTCAGATCCTTTGACACCCTCATTGCATCTTCGATCGTTTCACCTGATATGTACGATTTGGAGAATAACCAGATGAATTTTTTCGGAAAGAACGGCAGCATGGCCGCAATCATCTTATTGAACATTTTTCTTTTCCTGTTAAAATCCTGACAAATTTATTTGCTGTGGTGCAAATAAATACCATCAGCAATCATTTTTTAATGACCTTTGTCATTCATAACGAATTAAAAACACCCTGTCTTGACCATTTTTCAGAAAATTTTTCCTAAAATGCAACCATTTACCATACCCAAATGTCTTCAAAATGTCCTCAGGATATGATGAGTGACCAGCAGATAATAGAAGGATGCGCCCGCCACGAAAGGAAGGCTCAGCAGGAACTATATAACCAGTATTCGCGTTTCCTTCTTGGGGTGTGCATGAGATATGCTGTTGACAAGTCAGAGGCAGAGGATATTTTACAGGAAAGTTTTTTGAAAATATATTTTAACATCAAAGACTTTTCTGGAACGGGTTCTTTCATAGGCTGGTTGAGAAAGGTAGCGGTGAATACTGCAATAACTCATTATCACAGAAATCTGAAGTACAGGTACTATGTCGAAATTGAGGAGTTTGTATCGCTCGAAACAGGTCAGACAAGTTTTGAAGAGGATTTTTTCACTTCAGAGGAACTCTACAAGGTACTGAACGATCTCCCTGCAGGGTACAGGATGGTGTTCAACCTTTATGCTGTGGAGGGATACAAACACAAGGAAATTGCAGAGATGCTTGGAATAGATACCAACACGTCAAAATCTCAATACAGCCGTGCAAGGGCAGCCATCAGGGAAAGGCTGGATAAACTGGGGAAACTGAAACGCAGTTATAACGAATAGAATTGGAAACGGGGAAGAGTAATCTGAACATAGAGGAGTTATTCAGGCAAAAGCTTGGGAACTCTGAAGTGACCCCAGGCAATCGTGTCAATGCAGATCTGATGCGAGAACTTGGCCGGAGGGAGTTCCTTCGTTTCAATCCTTCAAGGTTCAATGTTTATTACCTTGGCATCATTGCAGCAGGGGCTATCCTGGCAGGGTTACTTCTGCTTTCAGATCCGGAGTCACCTCAGAGCGATCCTCCTGAGCAGCCGAAACAGGAACAGCCAATAGGGAACATCCACGTTACTGCTGACAAACCATCCGTTACTGCAATCCGTGAAACAAGAAAATCAGGTATGATCAGCAAGCAGGATTCAAAAACCATTGCTCAACCTGAAAAATCTCCCCTGATCGAAAAAACAGCTGAAAGGGAACAACCGGCAATTGCCACGGCCGAGGTGAACAACCCGATTTCTAAAAACATCGTATTTACTGAAACAGGCGGGCATAAAGCGCTTCAATCCGGTCCGTCATCAGATCCAGCCCTGTTTGCTCCTTCATCTCTTTCAGGATGTGCACCATTGAAAGTTAATTTCAACACTCTTGCAGGTTCCTACAGTTCATATAAATGGACCTTCGGAGATGGTGGAATCTCTGATAAAAAAGAACCTGAGTGGATCTATGATGTTGAAGGAGAATACAAAGTTGTTCTTACCGCATCTGATGCAAGCGGAAAAACTTCAACATGGTCAGTCCCGATCAGGGTATATCCCCATCCCAGGGCACAGTTTGAACTTTCACCTGATAAGGCAATCCTTCCGATTGATGAGATAAGGTTTGTAAACTATTCGGCTGGAGCAACGAGCTACAAATGGGATTTCGGCGATGGTAATTCCTCGACTGAATCTGAACCTGTTCACAAGTACCTGAAATACGGTAAATACGATGTCAGTCTCGTGGCAAAATCCGAGAATGGATGTTCGGACACTCTTGTTGTGAAAAATGCATTCTCAGGATCAGAATATTACATCAACATGCCAAATGCATTCATCCCCAACAGCCAGGGCCCTTCAGGTGGAATATACACTTCAAAGACAGATGAATCTGCTGAGATCTTCCACCCCACATATTCCGGCGTAACCGATTACCAGCTTAGGATCTTCGCCGCAAAAACTGGCATACTCCTGTTCGAAAGCAACGATATCAATATCGGTTGGGACGGTTATTACAGAGGCCAGTTATGCAATCCGGGTGTTTTTATCTGGAAAATCCGGGGAAATTTCAGCAACGGAGAGCCTTTCACAAAGATGGGTGATGTAACACTTCTAAAAAACTGATCTGTTCAATTATCTAAACTCTGTGTGCTACAT
>JBLNAO010000003.1:0-5908 GCA_050259395.1 Chloroflexota bacterium | reverse complement strand
CTGAAAATCATCAGGGGCAAGGTCATGGAAAGATACCAGGATCTTATCGACTACCTGTATACACCTGATGCCAAGGCTTTTACCAATGAGAGGAATATAGAAGAGGTTCAGAAGATGAAGCTTGGGTAAAATCAGACAATAAGCCTGTTCCTGAACGGTTCGAAAGCCATGAAGTCTGCATGGTGGACAATATAAGCCTCAACCGATCTTTTTACCAGGTCGCCTTCCCCCGCATGGGCAGCGATTATATGGCATACTTCCGCAGGCACACTGCACTGCTCGGCAAGAGATACTCCTGAGAACGGGTGCCGCAGGTATTTCCCGTATTTCCCCTGGACAGCCTGGCCATTACCGTCAAGTTCATACTCGAGAAGCTTGCCAACATCGGCGAGAATCGCTCCTGCTATAAGTACATCCATATTGACAGTCAGATCGGGAGTGAAAAACTCATTCATCCTCTCTCCTGCAGCCCTGGCGATCTGCACCACACATCGTTTGTGCGACATAAAGCTCACTCTCATGCCTGGCCCGCAAAGCAGAGTAAAGGGTATCCTTTCAAGATCATCAGGTTTCAGGACGCTTTTTGAAAATGCAAGCTCCCAGGTGGCAGCTGTTTTTTCCCTGAGGTCCGTGTTGTTTATCCAGCCAAGTTCAGGCCAGAGCCTCTGAATAGTCATATTCATACCCGGATTATTTTATTTCAAGCCTGCAATGATGGCATCAGTCATCTGCATCGTTGATGCTGCTCCATTTTGCACCACATCAGGACGGCCCGCCATGCGCATCATGTCGTAAGTACGAACCTTTCCCCCGGCTACAACTTCAGCTATTGATTTTCTTATCAAAGCTGATGTTTTCTTCTCGTTGAGATAATCGAGCATCATGCATGCCGATTCGATCATTGCAATAGGGTTAACAATGGGGATTTCGTATTCAGCATACTTCGGAGCCGACCCATGCGTAGGCTCGAAGATTGCAATTCCGCCGGATGAGTACTGGGCGCTGCAGGCAAAGCCGAGACCACCGGTAAGACCTGCAAATGCATCAGATGCTATATCACCAAACATGTTCCCTGCAACAATCACCCCATAATCCTCAGGATTCTTGGTCAGCCACATCATCTGTGCATCGATGTTTGTGTTGACAAGCTTTATTTCCGGATATGAATGTTGCTGTATCTCTTTGGCAAGCTTCCACATAAGTCCCGATGTTTCACGGATCACATTCGGTTTCTCGCAAACAGTCACTGATTTATAACCATGTTTCCTGGCATGTTCAAATGCAGCATTAAGAATTCTCGTTGTTGCTTTCCTGGTAAAGATTCTCGTGGAGACAGACAGTTCTTCGACGGGGACATCACCGAAATTCTCAGCGAATTTCGGATGAGACATCAGTGCATCATAGACTTTTGCGGGAGGGTTTGTCCATTCCACGCCGGAATATAGACATTCTGTGTTTTGTCTGAAGATCACAACATCGACAAGAGGTTCATCGATAGTGTTTCCCTTTGCCCTTCGGACAAAATTTAGCGGATTTCCTTTATACGATTTACACGGTCTGACGCAGATGTCGAGATCAAAATGCTGCCTCAGTGCAACGATCGGGCTTGAGTATGAATAGCCTTTTCCCCTGAGTTCAGGAGCAAGCTCAGCCTTTGCTTCATCGTTGGGCTTGGATGTAATTGCCCCGAAAAGTGCAAATCGATGCGCGGCAATCAGATCAATCGTTCTCTGCGGCAGAGGATTACCTTCCTTCCTCCAGAACTCCCAGCCAATGTCACCATGTATGTAATCGGCATCAAAACCTGTCGCATCGAGAACTCTCAATGCTTCTTTCATCACTACTGCGCCAATTCCGTCTCCGGGAAGAATAACGATTTTATACTTTGCCATAAACAAGATTGTTTCAGGAATTGTTGATGTAAGTAAAGTTAGGAAAATTTTAACTGATGAAAGGCTTTGCTGAAATGTTGTTAATGACTATTCGAACAAAACCATCGCCACGTAAAAAAATATATTACTTTTGCGACCTGATTTGAAAATTCTTTTATATAAACATGGGTGTATTAAACCATCTTGAACCCTCACCGATCTGGCATTATTTTGAAGTGATCAGCAGAATTCCGAGGCTCTCAAAAAATGAAGGGAAGATCAGGAGATACCTTTTGGAATTTGCTGAGAAAGAAGGACTCGAGTCAAAGGAGGACAAGGTCGGTAATATACTCATCACAAAGCCAGCTTCTCCCGGAATGGAAGCCAGGAGGACAGTTGTTCTTCAGAGCCATATGGATATGGTCGGTGAAAAAAACGCAGATCACCCTCACGACTGGAATTCCGATCCTATAATTCCCGACATTAAAGACGGATGGGTGACAGCAAGGGGAACGACTCTTGGAGCCGACGACGGCATCGGCCTTGCTGCCCAGCTTGCAATACTTACCGATAAGAACCTGAAAGCAGGAAAAATCGAATGCCTTTTTACAGTTGATGAAGAATCGGGTATGACAGGAGCCATAAATCTTTCTTCGGAATTTTTCACCGGCAGAACGCTGATAAATCTCGATTCCGAGGACGAAGGCATACTTTTTATAGGTTGTGCCGGGGGACTCGATACTGTAGGAGTTATGAAGTACAAGAGCGTTCCTTCAGGCGATGGCAGGATTGCTTTCAGAATTTCGCTTACGGGTCTGCACGGAGGACATTCGGGTGATGAGATACACAAAGGGTATGGCAATTCTGTCAAGATAATGAACCGTGTTCTCTGGAATATTTCAAATGAAACAGATCTTTCGCTTGCCTCATTTGACGGAGGAAACCTCAGGAATGCCATACCACGCGAAGCTTTTGCGACCATTGTTGTCAACAGAAGTGATTCAGAATTTGTAAAAGGATGGATATCTGATTTTTGCAGAACAGTTTCAGAAGAATTCGGGGATATGGAAAAAGATCTCCGGTGTGGACTTAGTGAGGTGCCGCTGCCATCTGAAGTAATGGATAAGGAGAGCCAGGAAAGGTTCATCAATCTTTTGGGCTGCTGCCCGCACGGAGTTATTGCATGGTCGAAAGAGATGGATAATCTTGTGGAGACATCGACCAACCTGGCCTCTGCCAAGTTTGAACAGGGGAACATAATCCGGATCATAACAACGCAGCGAAGCTCTGTTGAATCCTCAAAACACAATGCTGCCTCAATGGTTGAATCATGCATGCGCCTCGCTGGAGCAGAAGTGACTCATTCTGATGGCTATCCTGGCTGGAAGCCTGATCTCGGGTCTGAAATCCTGAGGATCACAAAAGATTCCTATAAAAGGCTTTTCGATAAAGAACCACTTGTGCGTGCCATACATGCGGGACTTGAATGTGGCCTGATATATAAGAAAATCAATAAAATAGACATGATTTCCTTTGGGCCCACAATCAAGGGGGCTCACACTCCCGATGAGATGATCGAGATCAGGACTGCCCAGATGTTCTGGGATCTGCTTGTTGATGTTCTGAAGAATATCCCGGAGAATTGAGCTGTTAATCCAGCTCTTCGAATTCACTTTTACCAGCTCCGCATACAGGGCAGATATAATCATCCGGGAGCTCGCTGAATGGAATTCCGGCTTCTATGTCCGATGCAGGATCTCCTTCGGCAGGATCATAAATGAATCCACAGATTGTGCATCTGTATTTTTTCATACGCCTGGGTCAGTTTTTAATTTTCTGATTACATCGATTACGGTCCCATCAACCCATTTGACTGCGGCTACGATCTCGTCTTCAAATACAGGTTTCTGAGGCTTCCCGCATATGCTTTCCGCTTCATCCTTCAACTCTTCTATTGTTCGAACCGGCAAGCCGCTTCCTTTAATGCTTTCGAGTAGATCCTCTCTCCGCGGGTTAATAGCAATTCCCCGTTCAGTGACAATGACATCGATGAGTTCTCCCGGGCCGCACAAAGTGGTGACCTTATCGACAATTACAGGAATCCTGTCGCGGAACAAAGGCACCGGGATGATAACATTTCTTGCGTGAAGGCAATTCTGCCACCCTCCTATTCCGTGAAGAAGGTATCCATCGGAATGTGTCACCACGTTTCCGTTAAAGTTAAGGTCGATCTCAGTAGCACCAAGTATCATAATGTCCATCATACTTGTGAGATTGCCTTTTGAATGGTAATTATATGCATTAAAGACTGGATACGGAACATGATTCGGATTCGTCTCAATTGATTTTACCGCATCGAGGTCAAACGCCTGTGCGTCGAGAATATATTCCAAATGTCCTTCTTCCAGCATTCTTACCATGTGCTTTGTACTTCCGCCGAAGCCTAAGGATGCCTTCCATCCTTTCTGCCTGAGAATTTCATGCAGAAAAACAGCAATCGCCAGCGATGTGCCACCGGCTCCTGCCTGCATCGTAACACCATCCTTCAGTATTCCGGATCTCTCCAGGAAAGATGCCGTAAGATTTGCTATCATCAGCCTGTCGGGACTACGTGTTATTTCAGTTGTCCCCGATACTATTTTTTCAGGAATCCCGATCTTGTCAACAACCACAACATAATCCACATAATTTCCTTCTATCTCCATTGGGAAACATGGCAGACCGACAAGGTTGTCAGTGACGACAATCACTTTGTCCGCATACATCATATCAGCTTTTGCATAGCCGAGCACTCCGCAGGCCGACGGTCCTCCTGTTCCCCTTGCATTGCCGAACCTGTCGGCAGATGGTGCAGCGAGGACCGCTATATCAATTTTCACTTCACCATCCTGTATTGCCTGCACCCTTCCACCGTGAGATCTTAAGACAGCGGTGCCCTTCATTCTTCCTTCTGACACAAACCTTCCCAGCGGGCCGTTCATGCTTCCTTCTATCCTGTTAATGGTGCCATTCTCAAGATACTTCATCGCTATATCGTTGCAGGGGAAGGATGCAGAAGGAAACCATACAAGGTCCTTTATACCCATTACTGAGGCAAGTTCGAAAACCTTGTTGCTTATAAGATCTCCGTCGCGCAAGTGATGATGTGTGGAAATTGTCATGCCATCCCTTATGCCACATCTGCGCAGAGCTTCTTCAAGGGATGAGACTACCTTGTTTCCGTCTTCAGGATAGTCGGTGCAGGATGGAATGGCAGGAGCATGCTTTGTTCCGGCAGGCCTGTGCTTTCCCACACCCATGAATGGAATTACGCGCTGGCCATTTATTTCTTCCGGCACATATCTTCCGGCGGCATTCAGAACAGTCCTGACAGGCATATTTTAACTTTTTATTTCTGCTGTTAACCAGTCTTCCGGCAGCAAACCTTCAGATACAGCCAGGCCGATGATTCGCTCAGCCCTCCGGACGACAGGTGCATCGACCATTTTCGATCCGATGCAGATCACTCCCATTCCCCTTGCTTTTGCATCCTCAAAAGCCACAACGATCGTTTTAGCTTTTCCGATCTCTGACTCATCCGGGAGAAAACCTTTTCTGATAACAGGTATCTGGCGCGGATGAATGCATCCCATTCCTTCGAAGCCAAGTGATTTTGAGACCTGCACATTCTGCCTTAGCGCCTCGAGATCGTCAATATCCGAGAAAACGGAATCAATAGGCTGAATACCTGCAGCTTTTGCGGCATTTACAAGCCTCGTCCTGGCGTATAAAGATTCATCTCCACGCGCGGTTCTGCTGACTCCAAGATCTGCAGTGTAGTCCTCAAGGCCGATGGCCATTGCAACCACATGGCGGGATGATCGTGCTATAGAAAAAGCATTTTCCACACCAAGTGCGGTTTCAATAACCGGCATGAGGTAAATCTCATGCTGGATGTCATATTCCTTAATCAAAGAACCGATCAGTTCAGAAATTCTTCTGACCTCATCCGCCTCTTCGCACTTTGGTATTATTATCAGATCAACATTGTGAGGAAT
>JBLNAO010000002.1:0-11083 GCA_050259395.1 Chloroflexota bacterium | reverse complement strand
GTAAGATTGTCAAGCGGTTCTCCCATTCCCATGTAGACAATGTTTGTAAGGGTTCTGAAATCGGGAAGGCTGCGGAACTGGTTGAGTATTTCGTTCGATGAAAGGCTTCCCTGGAAACCCTGCCTGCCTGTCATGCAGAAGATGCAGCCCATTTTACAGCCGGCCTGTGACGAAACGCAGATGGTAGCCCTATCATTTTCAGGAATGTAAGCTGTTTCGATATATTTGCTGTTCAGAACTTTATAGAGATATTTCTTCGTACCGTCCCTGCTTACAGATTCTTTGACAGGATCTGAAAGGCCGTATTCATAATCATTCGAAAGTGACTCCCTGACTTTCTTTGAAAGGTTTGTCATACCTTCAATGGAGTTTATCTCCTTCTTGTACAGCCAGTCTGCTATCTGTCGGGCAGCGAAGCCTGGCAACCCATGTCTTTTTGTAACAGTGATCAGCTCATTTAATGTTTTGCCGTATAACTTTTCCTTCATCTCGCTATTCCTTTAATCTCCTTATTATTCAAACAATCAGCGCGCAAAGTTAGTCAAAGTGGATGCATGTCAAAATGTCTGAGTTCCATTTATCTGTCAGTGTTAAGAATTTTTTCAGAATAAGGAAGAAGAATACGTAAGTGAGCATGTAAACAAAATAACGGAACAATGCGGATATGAAGCAGTTTGGCCTTTCTGACGATTATTCACAATATGTTAAAACACTTTATTATCTGGTTAAAGTCTTGTTAAATACCATGTTAAACAGAAAAGCGGATAGTTATTTGTATGATCTTTGTACAACAATAAAGCATTGTTTGAATGTTGATAAAAACTTCGTGAAAACATTAACAGCAAAGCGAAACAAACGAATACAGGACTTGTTTAAAATTAAAAGAAGAAGCTATGAAAGGTAAGAATTTATTTGCAGGTTTATTGATGGCGGTCCTTGGTGCGATTATCGCACTCTTTGCCTATACAAGGTTTATTGAAAAAGCGCCTGCAGAGGTTATGAGGGACACATCCGGCATTGATACAGGTAAGGCTCAGGCATATATGACATCTATGCAGCAACGTCCCGGACAGATTGATTTTACATATGCTGCGGAACAGACCGTTCATGCAGTTGTTCACGTAAGGACCAAGAGTATGATGGGCTCACAGGCCCAGAATCCGATTATGGAATTTTTCTATGGCCCGCAATACCAGCAGAAGCCCCGTGAAGTAAGGGGTTATGGATCCGGGGTTATTATTTCCTCTGATGGTTATATCATTACAAATAACCACGTCATTGAAGATGCCGAGGATGTTGAAATCGCGCTTAACGACAGGAGGATCTTCCCGGCAGAGGTTGTAGGCCGCGACCCGGCAACAGACCTGGCCCTTCTTAAGGTAAAAGGTGAAAATTTCCCCTTCATCAAATACGGAAACTCAGATGCGCTGAAAGTAGGCGAGTGGGTTCTTGCAGTCGGTAACCCGTTCAACCTTACTTCAACGGTTACCGCCGGTATCGTCAGTGCAAAAGGCAGGAACCTTGGACTTAACCAGGGTGATTATTCGATTGAGTCATTCATCCAGACCGATGCCGCATTGAATATGGGAAACTCCGGCGGTGCACTCGTCGACACGAATGGTAATCTTTTGGGTATAACATCTGCAATACTTTCTCCCAGTGGCGCTTATGCAGGGAACTCGTTTGCAATTCCGGTATCGATTGTGAAGAAGGTTATTGAAGACCTCAGAGAATATGGCGCTGTTCAGAGAGCCCTTATCGGTGTGAATATCAGGGATGTTGATTACCAGGATGCCGAAAAGTTCAAACTTGACGGTGTAAAAGGTATACTCATCACGAACGTTGTCGAGAAAGGAGCTGCTGAAGCTGCCGGTCTTAAAGAGAATGATGTGATTGTTGCACTCGACGGTCAGCCTGTAAGCTCAGTGGGTGAACTTCAGGACCATGTCGGAAGACACCGTCCGGGTGACAAGGCAACGATTACTTACGTAAGGAACGGGAAAGAATATAACTCCTCGCTTGTGCTTAAAAATGCTTCGGGAAATACTGAAGTGGTGAAATATGAAGCAAACAGCGATGTTGTTTATGGTGCAAAGCTTGAACCAATTAATTCCTCGGATAAAAAGAAGTATGATATTGAATATGGTGTAAAGGTTACTGATCCTGGAGAAGGCAAGTTCGGTGATCTTGGCATGCAGAAGGGTTTCATCATTCTTTCAATAAACGGGAAGAGAGTTGAAAAACCGTCAGATGTGCGCCAGTATTCGGCCAATGAATCCAATCTCAGGTCAATAGGTGGGATACAGCCGGATGGCACTATATTAAATTACCAGTTTGGAAATTAGTTAAGGTGCCTTAGCTTAGGATGTTGTGAGGGGTTGAGCAATTCGGATTCTTCCCCTGCACAACATTCCTATTTTTTTTTTGTTATTACGTAATATAAGGATTATCTTTGCGCAAATTTTTTGGGAGGTATAATGAGACAATTAAAAATTACCAAATCCATAACCAACAGGGAAAGTGCATCGTTGGACAAATATTTACAGGAGATTGGTAAGGAAGAGTTGATATCAGTCGAAGAGGAAGTTGAACTGGCTCAAAGGATTAAGAAAGGGGATAGAGCCGCTCTTGAAAAACTTACAAAAGCAAATTTACGTTTCGTTGTTTCTGTGGCCAAACAGTATCAGAACCAGGGGCTTAGCCTGCCGGATCTGATCAATGAGGGAAACCTCGGACTGATCAAAGCTGCAGAGAAATTTGATGAAACAAGGGGATTTAAATTTATTTCGTATGCAGTTTGGTGGATACGGCAGTCTATACTGCAGGCTCTCGCTGAACAGTCAAGAATCGTAAGATTACCCCTGAACCAGGTTGGTTCGCTTAATAAAATAAATAAGGCCTTTTCAAAATTCGAACAGGAAAACGAGCGCACTCCTTCACCGGAGGAACTTGCTGATGTCCTCGAATTACCAAAAGAGAAAGTAACCGATACGCTTAAAGTATCGGGACGCCATGTATCTGTAGATGCACCTTTCATTGAAGGTGAGGATAACAGCCTGCTCGACGTTCTTACCAATTCAGATTCTCCCGTTGCTGACAAGCTGCTGATGGACGAATCCCTTTCCAGGGAAATTTACAGGGCGCTTGCAACTTTAACCGAAAGGGAAAGGGACATTATCAGGTATTTCTTCGGCATAGGATGCCAGGAAATGACACTTGAGGAAATAGGTGAGAAATTCGGGCTTACACGCGAAAGAGTCCGCCAGATCAAGGAGAAAGCGATCAGGAGATTGAGACACACTTCGCGAAGCAGATTATTGAAGGGTTATTTGGGTTAGACATACCGATTGACGGTAGGCAAAGGCGTTTCACACGGAGCGCCTTTTCTTTTTTTCATCACAGTTTAATCACGTTGACAGCTTTCCTGAACTTCTTTGTTCTCACCTCAACCATGTACATTCCCGGAAGCTTATCAGAAAGGTCAATATTGATGGTGCTGCCCGAACTTCTTTCCGGTTCCACTGAATAAAGGAGAGAGCCTTTAATATCGCGAATCTCTATTTGCACAGGTTCTGTGGTTTCCTCAATTCTTAAATTTATGTAATCTGCAGATGGATTGGGATATACGGTGAAGCTTAAGCTCTCCTGATCCTTTACCGAAGTCAGCACCGAAACACGCGGTTCCTGGAAAGAGGTATCGGAAGGTGCCTGCGCCGGGGCAGCCTGAAGAACAACATTAAACACAATCTGCCCGGCTTCTTCCCTGATGTCGGAAATGTAAAGACCTCCCGGATTCCCGTTTTGCAGGAAACTCCCCGGATTCGTGAGGTCATTGATCATATTCCTTCCGGCAGAAGCGCTCAGGAAGGCCTCGTTGCATTCGCCGTTAGATGAAGTCGTTCCCCCCGGCCTGAAGATATAGATCTCATCCGGTGGGCCATACGAGTTGCCTTTTTGCTGAGGATCTATCCTGCTTACGATTAGTCCTGATCCGGGCAGGTTGATCTCGAAAGTGCCCGATCTTTTCCGGTATTCCAGTACAAAGAATTCATTTTCACTAACAGGGGATTTGATCCTGAAACAATTCCCTTCGGACGATGTGACCGGATTTAACCTGTATGTTCCGGATACCTTTATCTCAGGTATCTCAGGAATCCATGACATGCCTGAATACTTCCATTTCATATAAGCTGTCATGTGGGCTGTTCCTCCCTCCATTATGTCCCAGCATCCTACTGGATTGATGGTTCCCTGGTTTTCGTAATGGTAGAGATCGGGGGCCCCGAGGGTATGGAACATCTCATGACATAAAGTCTTGACTGTAAGCTGGCCTTCCGGAAGGAAAGTGTAGCTGTATACTTTTTTGCCGTTGATAATGACATCTTTTGTGTAGAGCACCCACCTGTGCGACCAAAGGAGCTCATTCCAGGTTCCGGTGCCACCACGTATTATAAAGCAGACATTATCGACCATGCCGTCAGAGTTGATATCAAGATCAAGGTCCTTCGATACCGCGGAAGAACCATTGATCCAGGTAATTGCATCAGCTAAAAGAGAATGTTCCCTCAGAGTTTTTTCGTCATAATTCTTATAGCCGTCGGGGTTGGCAGTCTCATTGTACGGTTCGAAGAAGTTTCGTTTGCGATAATCCCTGTAAGAGACATTTATTCCCGGTTCGCAGGCGGGCAGGTGTGTGCTGTTTATTTCAAGCTTGTTATACGAGACTTCCCTGTAGTAGGAGTTCAGGGTAAAACCGGTTGACGGGTTGAATGAATTATAAAAGTACTGCCGGTTCTGTGAAAATTCAGTGTCATCGGCAAAGCGTATGTATATTACCAGGTTGTTTAAGATGCCTGTCTGAATTGCAGTTTCTGTCGCACTTCCCTTTCTTAAAGTCCTGTAACTATTGCTCTGGTCAAACCTGTTCCTGTATTCTCCCGATGATATCCTTATTCCCTTTTTTAAACCTGCTTGGAGCGGATCGGTTTTTCCAGCCTGGTAAACTGATGCCTTCAGAAAGTCTCCGTCCTGCACTGCATAATAGTAGTATCCATCATTCGCCCTGATAATTGTGAAATCATTCCAGTCGTGAATCCTGGAGTAATATTCATCACCGGTGATGAAGCAGTTGATGATCTGCCCGTCGGGTTGTTTTATAGTATATGGTAATCTTTCGAAATAGTCTGCCCTTACATTGCCAAGAACCGCAAAAAGGAAAGAAATGAGAACTAGCTTTTTCATCCGGAAAGGTTTAGGTACAACTGACAGGTAAGAGGAGAACATCAGGATGGCCAGGTTTGTTCAGAGCCTTTAAATGATTAATTTTGCATGTTTTAAGAATCATGGATTTCAAGCTTATATCAGATTTTCAGCCAACCGGCGATCAGCCTGAAGCTATCAGGCAGCTGGTGGATGGGTTACGCACAGGGGTACCGTATCAAACCCTGCTTGGAGTTACTGGTTCCGGTAAGACCTTCACAATAGCTAATGTTGTTGCAACTGTCAACAGGCCTGTGCTTGTGCTGAGCCATAACAAAACCCTGGCAGCACAGCTTTACGGTGAGTTCAAGCAATTTTTCCCGGAAAACAGGGTTGAATACTTTGTTTCTTACTACGATTATTACCAGCCTGAAGCATACCTGCCTGTTTCTGATATCTATATCGAGAAAGACCTGTCAATCAATGAGGAAATCGAGAAGCTCCGCCTGAGTGCGACATCATCCCTATTATCCGGAAGGAAGGATGTGATTGTAGTTTCCTCTGTATCATGTATTTATGGCATAGGTAATCCCGATGACTTTCACTCGAACACAATTCATGTAAAGCAAGGTCAGAATGTAGGCAGGAACGTGCTGCTCAGGAAACTTGTAGACAGCCTTTATTCCCGGAATGAGATGGAATTCAAGCATGGAACTTTCAGGGTAAGGGGCGATACTGTTGATATTTTTCCCGCGTACACCGACATTGCGGTCAGGATCTCCTTTTTTGGTGATCAGATTGAGGAGATCAATACATTCGACCCATTGAACGGGAACCGGATTGACACTTTAAGTGAGTACATTATTTACCCGGCCAATATATTCGTCACAACAAGGGAGAGGATCAACCTGGCTGTAAAAGAGATCCAGGATGACATGGTCAGACAGGTGCTCCATTTCAATGAAACAGGGAAAACTGAAGAGGCTAAAAGGCTCGAGCAGCGTGTGCTTTACGATCTGGAAATGATTAAAGAGCTGGGTTATTGCAGCGGAATTGAAAATTACTCAAGGTACTTCGATGGCAGGAATCCAGGTACAAGGCCCTTCTGCCTTCTTGATTATTTTCCCGAAGATTTCATAACCGTCATAGACGAAAGCCATGTAAGCGTTCCCCAGATCAGGGCAATGTACGGCGGTGATCATTCGCGAAAGCAGACACTCGTTGAATATGGTTTCCGCCTGCCGGCAGCCCTAGATAACAGGCCAATGAGGATAGAGGAATTTGAAGCTCTTACCGGGCAGACAATATTTGTCAGCGCCACCCCGGCAGACTATGAGATGGAAAAGAGTGAAGGGGTCTATGTCGATCAGATAATAAGACCCACAGGATTGCTCGATCCCCCGATTGAGATAAGGCCAAGCCTGAACCAGATTGACGACCTTATGGCCGAGATCCGGTCAAGGGCAAAAGCAGGGGAGAGGACGCTTGTTACAACAATCACCAAGAGGATGGCCGAAGAGCTTTCTTCTTACCTGATAAGATATGGTATCCGGTGCAGCTATATTCATTCTGATATCGAGACCCTCGACCGCATCGACATCATGGATGCATTAAGGAGCGGTTCTATCGATGTGCTCGTTGGCGTGAACCTTTTAAGGGAAGGCCTTGATCTGCCTGAGGTTTCGCTCGTTGCAATACTCGATGCAGACAAGGAGGGATTTCTCCGGTCTGCACGTTCGCTGACTCAGACAGCAGGAAGGGCTGCCAGGAATCTGAACGGTAAGGTCATTATGTATGCTGATAATATTACGCAAAGCATGCAGGCGACAATCGATGAAACGAACCGCAGGAGAGCCAAGCAGTTGAAATACAACGAAGAGATGGGAATCACTCCTGCCCAGATAGTCAGGAAGTCCGGCTCAGCCCTGGGCGGGCTCAGCAAAAGAGGCAAACAGATGCGGGCTTATATCGAACCTGATAAACCTGATGTTGCTGCAGATCCGGTTGTTCAATATATGAATACCGAAGCCCTGGAGAAAGCTATCGAGAAAACAAGGAAAAACATGGAAAAAGCGGCATCCGAGCTCGATTTCATCCAGGCTGCACGATACCGCGACGAAATGGCAGAACTTCAGAGTATACTCCGCAGCAAGCTCTGAAATATTTATTTACTTATTTGATCTTTGAGGCTGTCCAGTCAGCTTTTGAAGCGTTTCCGCTGCCGTTTGTTCCCGTAATTGAATTCCCGTTCACCTGGCCGGAGTAAACACTACCGCCAACCTTGAAGGTAATGGTGTTTCCATTGACATTTCCTTCAGAAACAGGTGAGCTCTTGCCATCCTGTTTCAGTGTCCCGTAGAATTTCTGGAATTCCTGGTTCAGTGTAAGTTCACCCTGCCCCATCTTCCAGGTGCCTTCCACCTTTGCAGGGACAATCCACAGCAGCGCGGTGTTCCAGCTCGAGCTCTCGTCTATTGTAACCTCCAGATCAGGCTTCCATTCACCCATTGTAAAGGTGTTGGTCACAATGCGGGTACCAGGCTTGAGTTCAAGGAGTTTAGGCCTCAGCCTCAGGTTGATCTCGGGTAGAAGGAACATTGTGATTACTGTGGCATCGGAGAAATCATATTCAAAAAGATCGGCTTTGACAAAATTTGCCCTGTCGCTCACCCCCGCTTCAGCAGCCCTTCTTTTGGAGAGCTCAACCATGTCTGGATTGTATTCCACGCCTGTTGCTTTTGCATTAAGCTTGGCAGCGGCAATCACGGTACGGCCATCTCCTGAGCCCAGGTCAATCAGATAATCGTTTGGAGTAACCTTTGCTATTTCGAGCATCTTAGCGACCAATGCATCAGGTGTGGGAACCCAGATAACGTCCTTGCCGGCCTGGCCGACATGAGGAACATAACCGGTGTTCTTGTCATTCTGAGCGAAGACACCCGTTGTGATAAGACAGATGGCAAATATCAGCATGGACTTGCCTGCAGCAATTTTTGATTTCATGACAGACCTCCTTTTAAGTATCGGAATAGTAATTAATTATAAATGAATTAATAAAGTTACAAAAATTATATTGTATCCCCAACCAGTGTGTTAACATATTTTGCAATGGCAATTGAAGATGTGAGTCCTGGTGATTCCATTCCGATGAGGTTAATGAATCCAGGCAGTCCCCTTCTGCTTTCCTCTGCAATGTAGAAATCACGCTGGGGATCGCCCTTCTTCTGTATTTTGGGCCTTATCCCGGCCATCTCGGGAGATATATCATCAAGTTCAAGGAAAGGAAGGAACTTTTTTGCTGAAAGCCAGAATGCCTCCTGCTTTGAAGGTGTCAGCCGGTAATCATATTCATTCGTTTCAAGGTACTTTACGTCCGGGCCAAGCCTGACCCCTCCGCCCATATCCACTGTGATGTGTATGCCTATGCCCTCCATATTATGATGGGGAACAGGATACACAAGCCTGTTGATCAGCCGGTTTTTTGGTGGGTTTATCCTGAAATATTCCCCCTTGCAGAAATGGATCTTCAGGTTTTCATCATGAATTCCGGCCATTTCTGCAATTTTGTCAGAAGTAAGACCTGCAGAGTTAATAACAATCTCCGATGTAAATGTGTACTCAGTTTTGTCTGAATCGAGAAGAGTTATCGAGTACCCTCCCGGAATCATGCTTATTGCTGTAACCTCGCTTCCATAAACGATCTGTGCTCCGTTGTTCAGAGCGTTGGTTTCATACCTTTTCATGAGGCTGTGGGAATCAACGATCCCTGTTGTGGGAGAGAAGAGCGCCTTCAGGGCAAAAATATTTGGCTCGAGTTCTGCGATCTGTTCACGTTCGTACATTAACAGCTCAACGCCATTTATTGCGGCAGTCTGCTGAATTCCTGCTATCGTTTGCTTTTCTTCATCAGTGGTGGCGACTATCAGCTTGCCGCAGTTTTTAAAAGGCACATCATATTTTCGGCAGTACTCATAAAGCATCGGATTGCCTTCAACGCAGAGCCTCGATTTAAGGCTGCCTTCGGGGTAGTAGATGCCGGCATGTATAACTTCGCTGTTCCTGCTGCTGGTTTCCTGTCCGAAAGTGGTGTGCTTTTCTATGAGAAATACATTCCTGTGATTCGCCGATATTTCTTCGGCGATTGCGAGTCCGACAACCCCGGCACCGATAATAGTTATGCCTGCATCCATTATTGTCTTTTTATAGTCTTCATTTTTGAAAGGATAAAAATAGAGAAATTAATTCCCTTGAATCCGGAATCAGAAATTTATTATACATTGCAGTAAGCAGTCAGGGAGTTGAGCTCAAACTAACCTATTCTTCTCTATGAAGCATTCAGTAATCATTTTGATGTTACTTGCCTTTTGTCAGGTATGTGCCTTAGGACAGAAAGTTGACAGTATTAAAGTGGAACAGTCCGGCGACTTTATCAAAGTAAGATACAAAATTCTTGATTCCAGGCCGGGGCAGGTGTATCGTGTAAAATTGTTATGTTCGATCAATGGCGGCCTTTACTCTGAACTCAGAAGTGTTTCCGGAGATATTGGAGATCAGATTGCAGGGGGCAAATCAGAATACTGGGCAGTTTGGGATGTATTGAAGGATGTGGATGAAGTTAAATCGGTCGATTTTGTCGTGAGAGCTGATCTTGTTGCCGTTATCGAACAGGGGAAGAAGAAAAACAACAAGATATTCAATTTCCAGGCCGCTGTGCAGCTGCCTGGGCCAACTTTCGGATTACGTACCGGTCTGATGAGCAAATTCGGGGCATCGGCGCAGTTTGTGAGAGGCATGGGTGTACTGCTGAAAGATCCTCTTTACTATGAACAGCCCGTATTTAACCGTTTCAGCCTCGATTTCACATCAAGGCTGGTGAAGGAAAATGAGATAGAGTTGCATCTTCTGACAGGACTCTCAATTGGAAATACCATTATCCGTGAGACTTATTCAAGCATTCCTGGCACAACTTCAGAACAGACTCATTTTAAAAATGCTATGACTCCAGGCCCGGAACTGGGACTTTCCCTTTGTACGAAAAGATTGATATTTACTGTGTCAGGAACAAAGCTGCTGACAGGGATGACCGAAGATGGAAAGAGTATTTCAAAGAACACCTATATCGTTTTTTCAGCCGGCTTCAGACTTTAAGATCGCAGGTAAAGAATAATCAAATGAGAACAAAACTTATTTTGCTCATTGTATTCCTCTCAGCAGGCAAACTGGTTGCCCAGACATCAGAAGGGAGATCAGGTGTACAGATGGTTAACATCTCGAAAAGCAAACCGGCAGAGCAACCGGTTTCAAGAAATATTAAAGACAGCACTCCTCCGAAAATAAATGTGTTATCTCCGGATATCAGGATTGATTCTGCAAAAAAATCAACCAGCCCGAGGCTCCTCGTAAAAGGCAGGGTTGAAGATGAGGCGGGCATCTTTGAAGTAATTGTAAATGGAGTCGACGCAAGGGTGGCATCCGATGGTTCGTTCGTTGCTGAAATACCCCTGACTGTGGGTGAAAACCCTGTAACCGTGCGGGCAACAGATATTTCACTTAACCGCTCATCTATAACATTCATTTACCAGAGGGTGCCTGAGGCTGTTGCAGCAGCTCCGGTCAAGCCTGTCAATAAATATTCGATTGATATCGTTGCACCTTCAACTGACAACTTTACGACTGCAAGCGACAAATTCAACCTCAAAGCGTGCATAACTGCGACAGCTCCGATCAAAAAGGTGATGATCACCCGGAACGGCAATTTCGTGAATGGATATTTCTCGAATAACATAGTAAAAAAGGAAAATTGCGATTTTCTTGTCGATGAGCCGCTCGCATTAAGGCTTGGGATGAACGATCTGAAGATTGAAGTTTTTGCCGAAGATGATAC
>JBLNAO010000001.1:0-6352 GCA_050259395.1 Chloroflexota bacterium | reverse complement strand
GCTTTTGCTGCCTGAGAACAGACGGCCAAACAACGGAAGTATCCTCCTGAAATAGAAAGGATAAACATTTTTGAACGGAAAGGTTCGTGGCCTTGAGAATTCAAGGACAAGAACCATCCCTCCCGTTTTCAATACCCGGCTCATCTCCATTAGCCCTTTAAGGGGATCAGCAAAATTCCTGACGCCGAAAGCAACCATTGCAACATCGAATGTATTATCAGGGAAAGGCATGTTTTCGGAATCACCCTGCATGAGCCGGATTTTGCCCGAGAGTCCAAGTCTGGAAATTTTTTCCTTTCCGATCTCAAGCATTTTCGGAGAAATATCGATTCCGGTAATGCTCTCAGGATCAATCTTCACTGCAGCAATTGCAAGATCGCCAGTTCCTGTTGCAACGTCGAGAATGGTGGAATGACTGTTATGTCCGGAAATTATTTTGATTGCCTTTTTGCGCCAGAGCTTATCTATGCCGGCTGAAAGGAAATGATTCAGGAAGTCGTATCTCCAGGCAATGGAGTCGAACATCGATTTTACGTAACTCTTCTTGTCAGAAGCCAGTGAGTCTGAATGATCTTCCATCATAAAAAACAAAGATAACAGAAAAGTAAGCCGGCCCGAGCACCGACAGATTAAATCCCGTATTTTTACACAAAAAAGCTCTGTCATGAACAAAATAATAATGGTAACCGGCGCCACTGCCGGGTTCGGAAAAGCAATAGCAGCCAAATTTGCCGAAAACGGCTATGATGTGATAATCACAGGCAGGAGAAAGGAAAGGCTTGAAGAGCTCGAAAAAGAACTTGTCGGGAAAGGCGTTAAAGTTCTGCCATTGAATTTTGATGTGAGGAGCCGCAATGCTGTGAAGTCTGCAATAGAAAATCTTCCGGAGAATTGGAAAGATATTGAAATACTTGTGAATAATGCAGGACTTGCAGCGGGACTGGGCCATATTGACGAAGGCAGCATAGACGACTGGGAACAAATGATCGACACAAACATCAAAGGCCTGCTTTATGTTACCAGAGCTGTCGCGCCACTGATGGTCGGCAGGAACAAAGGACATATATTCAATATAGGATCGATCGCCGGCACAGATGCCTACGAAAACGGTAATGTCTATTGTGCCACCAAGGCTGCAGTGGGACAGCTTTCAAGAACTATGAGGGTTGACCTGCTGAAACATAATATAAAGGTTACCAATGTTGCACCCGGAATGGCTGAAACTGAGTTTTCGCTGGTAAGGTTCAAAGGTGATAAGGAAAAAGCGGATGCAGTATATAAAGGAATAAAGCCTCTTACAGGAGATGATATTGCAGAAGTGATTTATTACTGCGCAACCCTTCCGGAACATGTCTGCATAAACGAGCTTGTGATAACACCAACGCAGCAGGCAAGCGTGTTTTATAATGTGAGGCATTAAGAGTGAAGAGTGAAAAGCGAAAAATGAAAAATTAGGAGTCAGGACCATTATTGGTTCATAAATCCCTGGTCTTTGAGGAATTCGAGCAGCATCCGCGAAAAATGCTCGTTGTCTTCTTTTTTGTAACGCACGTCGGTGAAAACCTGGGCAAGCGTCTGTTTATTATTCTCCAGAACAAACTGCTTCGAGTCGCTGCGTAATTCTTTTTCCGAATATAACTCATCAATTTTGCCCGGAGTGTAATCGGCGTATGTTTCATAATGAATAACCGCTTCCAGCGGAAGGCGTCCCACGTCGGAAGGATCCCCGGAAGGCCATCCTACTGTAACCGTAGCCACAGGAACGACGCCTTTCGGAATCTTAAGAACCTCAGATATCCCTTTTGCCATATACGTGGTTGTGCCGATGTAACAAATGCCAAGCCCCCGGGCCTCGGCCGCTACGCATACTGTCTGAGCGACAAGTAATGCATCGATTGCAGCTGTAAAAAATGAAAGAAAATTGTCATAACCAGGTTCTGCATTCCTCAGCCTGCACCATTTGCTGAACCTGTTGAAATCGCCACAGAAAGTGAGAACGACCGGAGCTTCGATGATCATCTTCTGCCCGAAATGAAGAGGGAGAAGCTGCCTTTTCTTTTCATCATCCCTTGTAATTAAAATACTGTAAAGCTGCATATTTCCTGTTGTGGAAGCACGACACCCGGCATTCAGAATTTCATTGAGAAGCTCACCAGTTACCGGATCAGCAGAATATTTTCTTACAGTGCGCCTGGTCATAAGAGTATGAGATAAATCTTGCATCTTATTTGAATTTGTACAAAGTTAAATCTTTGAATCCACTTTCGTGCAATCATAAACAAACAGCAGGCACCCGGCGCCCAGTACCAATTACCATGCACCCGGCACCTGTTTTTATTGCTTTTTTGCGGAATGTTTTTTATAATTGTTAAAGATTTTCAAAATAACTTTAAATAATATATACATTATGAGCAGACCTGTAACACTTTTTACCGGACAATGGGCTGATTTGCCATTTGAAACCGTTTGTCAGAAAGCAAAATCTTTCGGATACGACGGCCTTGAAATTGCCAGCTGGGGCGATCATTTTGAGGTTAACAAGGCAGACGATGCCTACTGTCGCAGAAAAAAAGAGATTCTTGCAAAGTACGGACTGAAGGTATTTGCAATATCAAACCACCTTGTCGGTCAGGCCGTATGCGACCGTATAGATGAAAGGCATAAAGGAATACTGCCTGCCTATGTATGGGGCGACGGCGATCCCGAGGGTGTCCGCCAGAGGGCAGCACGCGAGATGATCAGCACCGCAGAAGCCGCAAAGAGGCTGGGAGTCGACACTGTAACCGGGTTCACCGGAAGCAGCATCTGGCATCTTCTTTACTCATTCCCTTCGGTTACACCTGCCATGATTGAAGCCGGTTACGCTGATTTTGCAAAACGGTGGACCCCTATTCTTGACAAATACCATGAACTGGGAATCCATTTTGCGCTTGAAGCACACCCAACCGAGATAGCATTCGACATACCTTCTGCTCACCGGGCTGTAAAAGCAATCAACAATCACCCGAATTTCGGATTCAACTTCGATCCTTCTCATTTTGGTTACCAGGGAGTTGATTATGTAAAATTCATATATGAGTTCGGAGACAAAATCTTCCACGTCCACATGAAGGATGTCGGATGGTCGTCAGTCCCAACCGATGCGGGTGTGTTCGGCGGCCATACCGATTTCGGAACCAAAGGCCGTTACTGGGATTTCAGAAGCCTCGGTCACGGCAACATCAAATTCGAGGAGATAATCAGGGCGCTTAACCGTATAAATTACCAGGGTCCCCTTTCAGTAGAGTGGGAAGACAGCGGTATGGACAGGGAGTTTGGTGCAAAAGAGGCATGTGAATTTGTGAAGAAGGTTGACTTCCCGCCGTCAGCGATAGCATTTGATGCGGCTTTCGAGAAGAAGTAGATCAATCTCATTTCGCTCTTTTCTAACCAAACAATAATCCGTATGAATGACATTAATAAAACCCGGCTTTTCAATGCAAGCTGTGTTGCATTGGTTGTGACTGCACTCGCCTTTGCAACAAGAGGCGGCTTCATAAGTGCATGGGAAACCGAATTCAACCTGACTAAAACAGAAGTAGGATGGATTGTCGGCACTGCTTTCTGGGGCTTCACCCTTGCAATGGTTTTCGGAGGTCCGCTGGTCGATATAATCGGCATTGGAAGAATTCTTGCCATTGCCTTTATCTGTCATGTTGCAGGTATAGTGCTTACAATTATTGCGACTGGGTTCTGGACGCTCTTCATCTCTACGTTACTTATCGGAATAGCCAACGGCAGTGTGGAGGCAGCTTGTAACCCACTAATAACCAGCATGTATACCGACCAAAAAACACGAAGGCTCAACAGGTTTCATGCCTGGTTCCCGACAGGGATAGTGATCGGAGGCCTCATTGTCTACCTTTTCAACCACGTCGGGCTTACAAACTGGAGGTATGCAATGGCAATCATGCTGCTTCCAACATTCTGGTACGGATATATGTTCCTAAATAAGAAATTCCCTCAGACAGAAAGGGTTGTTTCAGGCTACACTTACCGGGAGATGCTGAAAGCCTGCGTTAGTCCACTGTTCATCTTCATGGCACTGAGCATGATACTCACTGCCGGAACCGAACTTGGCACCAACCAGTGGATCTCGGCTCTTCTCGAGAATGCATCAAGGAATCCGATCCTGCTGCTTGTATGGATCTCAGGAATTATGGCGTTGGCCCGCCAGTTTGGCGGGACGCTCATCCATAACATGAAATCGACCGTTGTGCTCCTGGCTTCATCGGTGCTTGCATTCATTGGATGTCTACTGATGGGATACACAACAGGTGCAATGGTATTTGCTTCAGCAGGCATTTTCGCGCTCGGAGTGGCATTCTTCTGGCCTTCGATGCTGGGATTTGTGTCTGAAAATATCCCGGCAAGCGGTGCACTCGGACTTGCAATAATGGGTGGAATAGGTTTCTTCGGGGGAGCAATGGCACAGATAGCTCTCGGGGCCATTTTCGAATCTCAAACGATTGCAGCATTGCCGGCAGGACAGGTAGCCGAAGTTATCAGGACTGCATCTTCCGGAACTGCCGAAGCGGCAACATGGGCGTCAGCTGAGCTTACGGGAGGCACTCACACGCTCAGGCTCGTAGCAATTGTGCCGGCCATTCTTATCATCGGCTTCACCTTTCTTCATATCTGGAAGAGGAAGCACGTTGTTACAAGGTAAACAGGTAACGGTTGACGGTTCAGGGTAACATTTAAAATTGTCATTCTGGACCGGAAGCCACTTTGTTAAAATATTAACAAAACTCATAAAGATAAAATCATGAAAAAAATTAAAATGGGCATGATAGGTGGCGGCATTGGAGCCTTCATCGGCGATGCTCACAGAAGAGCTTCGAGGATATGCAACGATTATGAGCTTCTTGGCGGCGTTTTCGATGCAGATCGTGCAAAGAGCAGGCAATTTGCGGACCAGGAAGGTATAGCTCCGGAGAGATGCTACGAGAATGTAGATGCAATGATAAAAGGAGAACTTGCACTGCCGAAGGACAGGAGAATTGAGGTTGTATCAATAGTTACTCCGAATGCTCTTCATTACAACATGGCAAAAAGCTTTCTCAAAGCCGGCTTTCATGTGGTTTGCGAGAAGCCAATGACAATGTCTGTCGAAGAAGCCGAGGATCTTGAGAAAACAGTTAAGGAGACTAAACTGACATTCGCACTTACACATACCTATACGGGATATCCGATGGTCCGCCAGATGAGGGCACTGATTCAGAAAGGGGTTCTCGGAACCATACAAAGGATCGATGCCCAGTATTACCAGGGCTGGATCAACGCCATCATTCATGGCGCAGGCAGCAGGATAACAGGCGTATGGCGCCTCGACCCGAAACATGCAGGCGTCAGCAGCTGCATGGGCGACATAGGTGTTCACGCATTTAACTTAATTGAGTTCACAACCGGCCTGGAGATCAAGGAAGTGCTTTCGGATCTGAGCTCGGTAAAGGATGATGTTGCACTCGATCTCGACGGAACAGTGCTAATCCGTTTCACTGATAAGCTTAAGGGTGTTATCCGTTCAAGCCAGGTCTGCGGCGGCCTCGAGAACGACATTATAATTTCAGTTTACGGATCGAAAGGAAGCCTTCGCTGGGGACAGGAAAATCCCAACTATCTGTATATGTATAGTGACACCGAACCCGTGAAAATATTTAAGCCGGCACATACCTACAATGAGGCAATGGCCGAAAGCGCACATACGATGCCATCAGGACACCCCGAGGGTATTTACGAGGCTCTTGCCAATATATATAAAGGTACGGCAAAATCGATCCGCGGTGAGAATTTCGGATCAGAGGAATTCCCGACAGTGCATGATGGAGTAAGAGGCATGAAGTTCATTCATGCCGTAGTCAATTCCAATAAGAACGGGAATAAGTGGACTAAGATTTAGTCCTTCCGGGATAAGCAATTTAAAAGTTACACAGAGGTGCACAAAGAAGGCACAGAGTTGCACAGAGTTTATATCTCTGTGTTTCTCTGTTGTCTCCATGAGTCCCTGTGTATTTTTTTTGGATGCAAATTAATTCCATGAACTTTGACTTGACAATAATTGTTTAAAAACTAAATCTTTAACTTATGGTCTCCAAACAATTATCCAGGCGGAAGTTCATAGGCTTGAGCGCCGCTGCAGCAGGACTTATAATTCTCCCTTCAAATTCATATTCAGCATCTTACCAGTCACAGAAAAAGAAACCTGATTCAACAATAGCAGGTGTGAAAATCGGCGCAATAACTTACAGCTGGCGAAGCATGCCGTCTGAGGCAAAAGATATTCTGCAATATTGCATTCAGGCAGGAATAA